>JALTUB010000163.1 GCA_027047745.1 Sulfurimonas sp. | reverse complement strand
AACATGATAAGACGAGCTCAAGAAGCTGGTAAGATAGACGCAAATACAACTATCATAGAGCCGACAAGTGGAAACACAGGTATAGCTTTAGCAGCTAACTGTGCCGCACAAAACTTAAAGCTTATCTTAACTATGCCTGATTCTATGAGTATCGAGAGAAGAAATATCCTTAAAGCTCTTGGAGCTACTCTTGTTCTAACACCTGCAGCAAAGGGGATGAAAGGCTCTATGGCAAAGGCTGAGGAGTTACAAAAAGAGACTCCAAATTCTATTGTTTTACAACAATTTTCCAATCCTGCCAATCCAGAGATTCATAGGCTTACGACTGCTAAAGAGATTATTAAAGATACAGACGGAAAGCTTGATGCTTTTGTGGCAGCTGTTGGAACTGGTGGAACTTTAACAGGGACTTCAGAAGTTTTAAAAGAGGAGATTCAAAATATCGCTATATTTGCAGTTGAGCCTGAGTCTTCAGCTATACTCTCTGGAGAAGCACCGTCTCCACATAAGATTCAAGGTATAGGAGCTGGGTTTGTTCCAGATATTTTAAATACTAAAATTTATGGTGAAGTTATAAAAGTAAGCAATGAAGATGCATTTAATACAGCTAGAGCATTAGCAAAAGAAGAGGGGCTTTTAGTCGGTATTTCTGCTGGTGCAAATGTTTGGGCAACTATGCAAGTAGCATCTCGTCCAGAGTTTCAAGGTAAAACTTTAGTAACCATCCTTTGCGACACTGGTGAGAGATATTTAAGTACAGCCTTATTTGATGAATAAAACTTTTTTAGAAACTATAAAAGCAGTTGATGGAGAGATTTTTCATCTCTCTTATCATCAAAAACGCTATGAGAGTGTCATGAACTCTTTGGGTGTTCTCTCTTGTGAAAATCTTCATGATTATTTAACCCCTCCTAAAGATGGAACTTACAGATGTCGTTTGATTTACACAAAAGATGATATAAAAGTCTCTTACCATCCTTACTATAAACGAAATATCAAAAAACTAAAACTCCTTCATGATGATGAGATAGAGTATAGTAAAAAGTATGCAGATAGAACAAAACTCGATGAACTGTTTTTACAAAGAGAAGATGCTGATGATATTCTAATCATAAAAAATAATCTTATATGCGATACAACTATTGCAAATATTGCTTTTTATGATGGGAACAGATGGATAACACCAAAACAGCCACTTTTAAAAGGAACAACAAGAGCTAGGTTGCTTGAAAATGAAGAAATCTTTGAAGAAGATATAAAAGTAAAAGATTTACAAAACTACACAAAAGTTGCCCTATTGAATGCAATGATAGATTTTGATATAATTAGGGCAGAAAATATAAAGGCTACTTTTTGTTAAAAAATGTAATACAAGACACAGAATTTGCAAAGTTGATGCAAAACAATATACAAGATTTGATTATCCACTTCTTTGAAAAAGAACAAAATTTTGGTATTTTGTGCAAGATAGAAGATGTTTATTTTGAACCAGTTTTACCAGAGAGTATAAACGCAGAGTTTCGTTCAATGACTCTCTTTTTCTTAGCTGGTTATACTTTTGAAACAGCACATATAGAAGATGGTATCTTAATGTTTGAAGCTGGATTTGGAAGTGATAACTTTGGAAGTATGGTAAGTGTTCCTCTTTTGAGCATTATGCAGATTATCATTGATGAAACACCAGTGTTTATAAACCTAGCAGACCCACAAGAAGAGATAATACAAAATGAGTTAAACGCAGATGAAAATGGAGTAGAGAACTCTATGGCTTCATTTTTATCAAACCCAGAGAACTCGAAGTTTATTAAATAAACTTCTTTGTTCTAGTTGTTAAAACTTATGTAAAGATAGTAGATAGTTAACAACATTATCTACAAAAGCGTCATGTTTTCTATCTTTAGAGTAAGCGATAAAAAACTTTCTTGTCATCTTATGATTTTTAAGTCTTGACTCAAATAGTGTTCCATTTTCAACTTCTGTTTGAGATACATGTTTAGACATTATAGAAACTAAAGGTTTTTCTGTGTCTTTAGCTCTCATGATAGATTCTTTGATGGCTGTAGTGCTTGCAAGAACACCTATAACATTGAAGTGGTTACACTGTACACCGATCTCTTCAAAAGCTTCAGCAGTAAGTTTTCTAGTATTTGAGTCTTCATTTCTACATATCCAGTCAAACTCTAGTAAATCATCAGCAACTAATTGTTTTTTTATAGGTTTGTTTGAGATAACAACAAGTTCATCTTCTACCCATTCACGATAAATAAGTCCATCTTCTATAACAGGAGATTCAATAAGTGCAATATCTATCTTTTTATCTTTAAGTTGTTCTATAATAGCACCTGACCAATCAACATTCATAAAAACTTCATTGGCAATACGCTTTTTAATCTCACCTAAGTAGTTCGGTAAGATATAGTTCCCTATAGTAAATGATGACCCCATTACAAAAGTAAAGTCTTTGTTGATAATTTTAAGTAAATCTTTTTCACTTGCATTGATCGCTTTCTCTAGTCTTTGTGCTATTCTATAAAGGTCTTCACCCTCTTTTGTTAGCAAAATACCATTCTTTTTTCTATCAACTATCTTTGTGTCAAGATAATCTTCTATAAATTTGATCTGTTGTGTTACAGCTGGTTGAGAGATGCCTAATTTGGCTGATGCTTTTGAAAAACTTTTCTCTTTTATAACCATTAAAAATGTTTGCAGTTTAGCAAAATCTTTTAACATAATAATTCCTATAAGTAAAATTGATAATAAAATTATAACTGATAATTATATTTTAATCAAGAGTTTTGTAATAATATGTAAATATTCTCTAGTTTTAGATATAATATAATCACTTAAAGCGAGTTAATTACTTGCTTCACAAAAATAAATGGTCTTATTATGGAAAAAATATTTAGTAGATTAAATGAATCTCAGTCAAACGCAGTAAAACAAACAGAAGGACCTGTACTTATCTTAGCAGGTGCAGGAAGTGGAAAAACTACTACAATAGTTTCTCGATTGGCATATCTAATAGAACAAGTAGGTATCCCTGCATCAAACACTTTAACGCTAACTTTTACAAATAAAGCTGCAAAAGAGATGAAAGAACGCTCACTTGCCATGATAGAAAATGTAGCATATCCACCACTCTTATGTACTTTTCATAAGTTTGGCTTATTGTTTTTAAAGTTCAATATTCACCTATTAAATAGAAAAAATAATTTTGTAGTGATAGATACTGATGATAAAAAACGCATTTTAAAGAAGATAAATACAGAGCTTCCTATCCCTTTAGTAGCTAGTGAGATTTCTCGTTATAAAAATTCTCTCATGACGCCAGATGAAGCGTATAAACAAGCTGAACTCTTTAACTATAAGCAAATAGCAGAGATATATGCAAAATATGAAGAGTACCTTAATGAAAACAATCTTGTTGATTTTGATGACCTTATAGCTTTAACATATAAACTTTTAAATGAAAATCCACAACTAGCAGAAGTAACATCTCAAAAATACAAATATATCATGATAGATGAGTACCAAGATACAAATGAACTACAATTAAAACTCATACAAAAACTATGCACAAGCCACAATAATATCTGTGTAGTTGGAGATGATGACCAAAGTATCTATGGTTGGCGTGGTGCTCACATACGAAATATTATGGAATTTGACCAAGATTTTAAAGGTACAAATGTTTTTAAGCTTGAAGAGAATTATCGTTCACGAAAACCCATCCTTGAAGTTGCAAACGCACTGATAGAACACAATCGCTCTCGTTTAGGGAAAAAACTTTTACCAACTCGTGGAAATGGTGAAGATGTAACAGTTCTTAACTCAAATGATGAAAATGAAGAAGCAAGAAAGATATCAGACAAGATAAATAAACTTTTAAATAAGGGCATTAGAGCAAAAGATATAGCTATTTTATATCGTGTAAATGTTTTAAGTCGTTCTATCGAAGAGGGTTTAAATCGTGCTGGAGTTGCCTACAAACTTGTTGGAGGTTTGCGTTTTTATGATAGAGCAGAGATAAAAGACCTTATCTCATATATACGAGTTATAACAAACTTTCATGATGATTTCTCTTTTAAACGCATTGTAAATAAACCAAAAAGAGGACTTGGAAAAGCCAGTTTAGATAAGTTAGAATTAGCCGCACTTACAAATGAAACATCTATTTTTGAGTATATCAAAAATGTTTCTTTACCTGATTTGACAGCTTTAGTAAAAAAGAAAAATGCAGGAACACTTAAAGAGTTTATAAAAAATATAGAAGATGTATCTAAAATAGCACAAGAGTCGATTTATGAATTTATAGATGTTTTAGAAGATGTATTTAAGCTTAAAACTATCTATAAGGGTACGCAGGAAGAAGACGATAGAATCTTAAACTTGGATGAGTTTTATGGACTCTTTCGTGATTTTGTGAAAAAATTTCCAGACTCAGGTTTAGATGAGTTTTTAAATGAGCTTACACTGCAAAGTGATCAAGACCAGGTAGAGGGTGAGAGTATCTACATGATGAGTATTCATGCTTCAAAAGGTTTAGAGTTTGACCATGTGTTTATCATCGGTCTTGAAGAGGGTTTTTTACCTCTAGTTGGAGAGGGAAGTGACTTAGAGGAAGAGCGTCGTTTAGGATATGTTGCTATGACTCGTGCAAAAGAGACTTTAACTCTCTCTCATGTTGGTAGTCGTTTTTATAAAGGACGAAGAAGTGACTTGCAAAAAAGTAGGTTTTTCAATGAAGCAGGACTCTCTAAAGGTTCTCTGATAGTTGAGAAAAATAGTGCCTTTAAAAAGGGTGATTTGGTTCGTCATAAGATATTTGGAACAGGTCGTATTTCTGGTGTTAGTAAATCAGGAAGAGAGTTTAAACTTCAGATTAACTTTGCAGGAACTTCACGCGATATTCTTGCATCTTTTATAGAAAAATTGTGAATAGACTTTTTGTTGCCTATAAACCATCTGACATTAGCTCTAACTTTTTTCTAACAAGGTTAAAACGCAAATATAAAAATAAAAAAGCTGGTTTTTCTGGAACTCTTGACCCATTTGCAAAGGGTGTTTTACTTGTTGGCTTTGGTTCGCATACTAAACTTTTTAGATTTTTAGACAAAACACCAAAAAGATATAGAGCGACCTTATGGCTTGGTGCTGTAAGTGACTCACTAGATACAGAGATGATAGAAAATGTGGAGTTACTTGATGCTATTTCTTTAGAAGATGTAGAAAAAGCAGTCAAAAGTTTAGAGGGTGAACTAGAGTATGAACCTCCTATATTTAGTGCTAAACAAATCAATGGTAAAAGAGCATATGACTTAGCAAGAGAGGGTAAAGAGTTTACTTTAAATAAGATAAATTCTACGATACATGAAGCAAAACTCATTCACTACTCTCATCCATTCGTTACTTTTGAAGTAAGTGTAAGTGAGGGAACTTATGTTCGCTCACTTGGTCGTATGATTGCACAAAAATTAGGCGTAAAGTATGGTGCTTTAAGTGCATTAGAGAGGTTAAATGAGGGGCAGTTTTTTTATGAAAATGAAAAACCTCTTGACATCAAGAAATCATTAAACATTCCCTTAAATAAATACACTGGAGATAGTGAAAATATCAAATATGGAAGAGTTCTTGCTTTAGAAGATTTGGAAGTAAAGGATGATGGAACTTATTGGCTTGATAATGGAGATAATATCTCAATCATCACGATAAAAAATAGAAGTGTAAAATATGAACTAGGTAGGATATATACATGTTAGTACTTTCAAGAAAATTAGATGAAGCTATAACTATTGGAGATGATATTGTAGTAAAAATAATATCTGTAGATAAAGGTGTTGTTAAGTTAGGGATTGATGCTCCATCTGATATAAGTATTGTTAGAAATGAGCTTTTAGAAGATGTTAAAGATGCAAATATAGCAGCAGCAAAAGATACTGATATAAATAAGATTGC
>JALTUB010000162.1 GCA_027047745.1 Sulfurimonas sp. | reverse complement strand
AAAATAACAATGGAGAAAATCCTGGTATTGGTTTTGTAAGAATAGCACTTGTAGAAAACGAAGAAAAAACAAAAGATGCACTAAAGAGAATCAAGGAGTGTTTAAATGCCTAAAAAAGCAGAAGATTTAAAAGAAGAGGTTTTAAAAGCACAAGAAAATGCAGACATTGCATCTTTATATGTTTTAGAACAAAAAGCACATGAAGTTTTTGATGAAGATACACTTTATGGATTTTATGCAAATATTCTTGACCTTGCTTTAGAAAAATTGGCAGACACTTTAGAGTCTCATAAAAAAATGGACATGAGTGAAGTTCAAGATTTTGCGACAACTAGAGCTCTTTATGAGTATGCGATAGAACACTACTCGGCTGGAGATATAAAAGATGCTTCTGCCCTTTTTGAAGTTTTGAGTGGTCTCACAAATGATGAAGCTTTTTCATCAGCACTTAAACTTCACTGGATTGCTTCTGCTGAGGGGATTACACTTGATGATTTTCTTGAAAAGATAGCAGATGTAGAAAAAACTCAAGACTCAGGAACTTTTTATATAAGTGCCTTTACAAATGAGGCACAAAATTTGCTAGACAAGAGCAAACTAGAGGATAAAAGTATATGAAAATTCATTTTATAGGCATAGGCGGCATAGGCATCTCAGGTCTTGCTCAATATATGCGTTTTAAAGGTCATGAAGTAAGTGGTTCTGACATCAAAGAGACTCTTATCACAAAAAACCTTCGCTCACTTGGCATAAAAGTTACTGTTCCTCACTCTGCAGATGCTATCACTGACCAAGATTTAGTTGTTCACTCTGCCATCATCAGTCCAAACAATCCTGAAGTTCTTGCTGCAAACTCTAAAGGTATTGAAGTTTTAGCTCGTCGTGAAGCACTTCTTAAAATCTTAGATGATAGAAAAGTTTACTCCGTTGCAGGAGCTCATGGAAAAAGTACAACGACTGCCATACTTACTGCCATTATGAATGGTTCAGCCATCATAGGTGCAGAGTCAAAAGCCTTTGGTTCAAATGTTCGTTATGATGAAAGTAGTGATGTCATGCTTTTTGAAGCTGATGAGAGTGATGGAAGTTTTATCAACTCAAACCCTCATTGTGCCATTGTTATAAATGCAGAGCCAGAACATATGGAGTATTATGATTACAACTATGAACTCTTTTATGAAACATACAAAACTTTTATAAACTCTGCTCCTTATAAAGTTTTAAATGCAGAAGACCCATTTTTAAAAACACTTATCTCAGAAGTAGACGCTCACTGGTTATACCCTAGCAAAGATATTAGAGATATAGAGTATGTGCTTATCGAAAATGAACCACACACTAGATTTAAGTTTAAAGATTTTGGTAGTTTTGATGTTTGGGGCTTTGGAAAACATATCGCACTTGATGCAGCTTTAGCTATTTTAGCAGCACTAGAGTCGATGGATATTGAAGAGATTAGAACAAATCTTCTCTCTTTTAAGGGCATAAAAAAGCGTTTTGATATTGTTGGTTTTGAGCAAGATAGAGTTATTATTGATGACTACGGACATCATCCAACAGAGATAAAAGCAACTTTTGAGTCAGTAAAAGAGTATGCACACTTAAAAGGTTTTGAAAAAATCACAGCCATTTGGCAACCACATAAATATTCTCGTACTATTGACAATCTTGATGAGTTTATAAA
>JALTUB010000161.1 GCA_027047745.1 Sulfurimonas sp. | reverse complement strand
GCTGGACACCGTAAAGGCTTTGAAGATACTCGTGGAACACTCTTTTTTGATGTTGCAAGGATAGCAAAATATCATAAGCCACAGGTTCTTTTTTTGGAGAATGTAAAAGGTTTTGTGGGTCATGATAAAGGGAATACTTTTAAAATAGTTAAGCAGACTTTAGAGGATTTAGGATATAAAGTTTATGCAAAAGTTTTAAATACAAAAGATTATAATATTCCTCAAAATAGAGAACGAATTTATATAGTTGCATTTTTAAATCATAAAGTAGATTTTCACTTTCCAAAACCTAAAAAGATGAAAAATAAGATTCAAAACCTTTTAGAAAATGATGTAGATGAACGCTATTATTATAATGGGAAACCACTATATGAAAAGATAAAAGATGAAGTGATTTCAAAAGAGACAGTTTATCAATGGCGTAGGCAATATGTAAGAGAAAATAAAAATAATGTATGTCCCACTCTCACAGCAAATATGGGGACAGGTGGACATAATGTGCCTATTATAAAAGATGACAAGGGAATACGAAAATTAACTCCAAGAGAGTGTGCAAACTTTCAAGGTTTTTCAAATAAATTTCGTTTCCCTGATGATTTGGCTATCTCTCACAGATATAAACAAGTAGGTAACTCTGTGACAGTTAGTGTTATTGAAGAGATAGCAAAAGAGATTAAAAAGGTTATAAATGGATGAATTAGTTCAAGCACTGAAAGCTCAGAAATATCGAAAAAATTCCCTCAAAGATATAGCTAGAGAACATAATATAAAAGAATCAGAATTAAAACGACTATATCAAACAAAATTTTTTCAAGATATTGCTAATGAAATTAATCTTGACGATTTGTCAACTATTACAGTAGAAACTATAGAATCAAATATTCCAAACCAGTTAATAGAAGAATTCAAATTTATTAGAACTGATTTACAAAAGATAATTAACAAGTCTTTAAATATTGCGATGACAAATGGATTTATAACAAATATAAATCATGTAAATAGTGGGGTAATGACTGCAAATGCAGGTGATAGTGCAGAGTTTATTTTTGTTGCAAGAGCGATTTTAGCTGGATTTAATTGTAGTAGTGTAGATGTGAGAAGTAGTCGTTATGATGCTATTATTGATTATAATAAAAGTTTGTTAAGAGTTCAGATTAAAGGTATAAGTAGTGGAAATGTTATCTCTTTTAAAGATAGAGATAGGGGTGGACAGGGAATTGATCACCATCATGAAAGAAATATTGGACAAAGAATAACAAAAGAAGATTGTGACATTTATGTTGCCGTTGATAAGCAAGTTGCTTTATGTTATATTATTCCAATGTCTTGGGTAGATACTTTAAAAGATGATGAGATTAAATCTGTTAATTTAAGCAAAGTTCAGAATTATAAAGAGAATTGGAATATAGTCAAAGAAGTAGCACAGAGCAATTAAATTGACTAAAACTCTTATAGGACAAATAGACAAGATACTTTTTGAAGGTGATGAAGGGTTTTTTATTGCCGTTTTAAAAAGTGGAGAAAAAATAAGCGGTACTTACTATGAGAGTGCTGTATCTAACCTCAAAGGTTCTGCCATTACTCTTAGTGGATACTGGGAAGAGCATAAAAAGTATGGTAAAACTTTTAAATTTACACATCTTAAGGTAAATCAAAACGAACTATTTTTCTTTCTCAATAAAATCATAAAAGGCTTTACAAAAAAACTCTCAGCTGAACTTATAGAACAGTTTGGTTCTGATGGTCTTGTTGATATTTTAGATAATGACATAGAAAAACTTTTAGAGTTTAAAGGCATAAAAGAGAAAAGACTTAAAAAGATTCAAGCTTCATGGAAACAGTTTCGCTCCATGAGAAAACTTGGTGAGTTTTTAACTCCTTTTGATGTGTCTCCAGCATTGCTTACAACCATAGCAACTGCCATGAAAGATGTAAATGAGCCATGTACTAAGATAAAAGACAATCCTTATATCTTGACCAATATTAACTCTATTGGCTTTAAAAGAGCTGATGAACTTGCCTTAAAGATGGGTGTAAACAAAGAAAATGAGGGACGCATAAGTTCAGCTATGGATTATGTGCTTTTAAACTACTGTGAATCGCAAGGAAACAGTTGTATAGCCAAAGAGATACTCTTTAGTGGACTTGATGAGTTGCTTGTTTTTTCAAATAAACATCACTTGTATGAAGTTGCATTGGTTGAGAGAGTAGGCGAGGGGAGTATAGTTGTCATGAAAAATGAGCGTGTTTCTCCTGCACGACTTTATGATGCTGAAAAGTTTTTACATGATGACTTTAAAGCTAGAGCTTTAAAAGATAGTGGTGGTTTTGTGAAAGACCTAGATAGCTTTTTAGAAGAGTCATCATTAGAGTTGGGCGAACAACAAAAAGAAGCAGTTTTAAAGATAAACTCAGGTGCATGTATCTTGTTCCTTGTAGGTTATGCAGGAACAGGTAAAAGTACAACTTCAAAAACAATTCTTGAACTGTTAAATACAAGATATGATAAAAAAGAGATAATGACTTGTGCCTTAAGTGGCATAGCCTCTCAAAGGATAAGCGACACAACAGGTTATGAAAGTGCAACTATACAATCTCTGCTCATCAAACATGAAAATGCAGACACTTTTCCTTACTCTGTAATTTTGATTGATGAAGCTTCCATGATAAATTCATCTCTTTTTGCGAGGCTGATGAGAAAGATTTCTAAAAAATCTATTGTGATTATTGTAGGTGATGATGCACAACTTCCTCCTATCGGTGCTGGAAATATTTTAAGTGATGTGCTTACCTTGAAACTAGCACCTATTGTAAAACTTACTAAAATCTATAGACAGAGTGAAGATCAGGCAATAACACTTATAGCTAACGAGATAAGAGAGGGAAGAGTACCAGAGTATAGAAAAGCGTATGAAGATTTTGAGTTTGTTGGTGTTAGCATACAAAACTATTATGCCTTGAAAAATCAACTAAACAAAGAAGAGTTAAAAAACCTTCGTGATGATAACTCAAACACAATAGTCACTGAGATAGTGCATCGAGTAGTTGAGTCGATAGAAAAAGCAAGATATAGACTCAAAAATAAACAGATAAAAGAGTATTTAAACTATTTTCAGGTGATAACTCCCATGAAAGGTGGCATACTTGGTAGTGAAAATCTAAACAAAGTTCTTCAAGAATATTTTAACCCAAATCCTAAAAAGTGTGTAAAAAAAGGTGGTTTAGAATTTCGTTTGATGGACAAGGTTGTTCATACAAAAAATGAGAATATGACTTCATGGAGTGGTGAAGGATTTAAGCTCGGTGAAGATTCAAATCAACGACGCATATTTAATGGTATGAGTGGCTTACTTTTTAAGATAGAAGAGGATGAAGAACAACTATTTGTATTTTATCCAAATGAGGATGTTGTAGTGATTTACGAGTATGAAGAGTTAAAGTCGCATCTTATGCTCTCTTATGCATTAACCATTCACAAAGTACAGGGAATGGAGTACGATATAGTAGTTATTCCTATGAGTTTTACACACTTTATCATGCATAATACTAAGCTTATTTATACAGCTATAACAAGAGCAAAACATAAGTGTATTTTAGTTGGTGAAGGTGCTGCATTTGAGAGTGGATGTAAAAAGATTGAAGTAACACGGCGAGATACCGTGCTTTTAGAACTTTAGTTTAAACTTTATTTACATTAGGTGTGATGAGAGACATAGCAGAGTTATCTTCTATGAGCTTTTGCAACTCTTGAGATGTAGAGATAAATTTTATATCTTTAATCTTTTTATTAACAACATAAACAACAGCTATCTTATTTGTATCTAAACCTTTTCTGTAAGGGGCAGCCATATTTTTGTCTTCAAAAAGTAAAACAGTATGTTTTAACTTTTTAAGACCAGGTATGATAAAAATACTTCTAATAAGTGAAGGTGCAGCACTTACATCAGCTATGTATGCCGTGTGATGTTCTTTTAGGTAGTTTGATTTTTGAGTTTTGAAAAAGTCATTACAAACATGTGCTGAATCTTTTGCAAAAGCAAATACTATCTTGTAAGTATCTGGACTTACTGTGTGTTGTTTCCCAAACTGGTCGTTTAGCGTAATACTATCAAGTGTTTTACCTACGACAAGCTTAGGAACTATATTTTTATCTTCACCTGCTGTAGAATTACATCCTAAAAACATTATCGAAAGGATTAACCCTGCTATGATACTCTTCATGTATTATCTCCATTATTCCAATAAGTTGGAATTTATTTGTGACATCATACACAAGGAAAGTTTATACTATGAAGTAAGTAACATTTAGTTTTTTGAGTTAAATTGTTTTTAAACTGTGATACCTTCCATTTCAATCATAACTTCAATGCTCCTCTCAAATCCACCCATATTGGCAAATGCTTTTAGTTTTGGACCTTTAAAGTGAAAACCCTTACTCATCATCGCTTTTTTAACACTTATCTCTTTGTTAAAAACTTTTTGCCAACTTGCAGTATCTGCCCACATATCAAACTCTATCTCTTTATCGTGAAAGTTTTCAGATGTTCCAAAGGTTGTACAAACTCCCTTTTCTACTTTTATGATTACAGGTTCGAGATCTTCTCTATCACTAATCGAGTATTTAAAAACAGAGTTAAATTTTCTTAACTTTTTTGCAATGATTTCATCATTATTCCAAGCTTCTGTGTAGGCTTCTGCCCATTCTAGTGTTATTAGTTGCATAAATACTCCTTTTAATATAGTTAAGTCTATATTATGTAAATTGTATTTTTTTTTAAATAAAAATTAGTTTAATATATTGAAGTTTTTTTGTAATCAAAGAAAAAGGTGGTAATTTTACCCACAATTTTTAGGAGATACTAACATCCTGCATTAGAGCCATTAACTCAACACCTCTTGTTAGCCCAGACTTGTTTGATAGTGCTTTTAGTTTTGGACCTTTAAAATCAAAGCCTTTTATATTCATAAGCTCTTTTTTTTCAGTTTTTTTATCAAAAACTTTTCTCCAACTACCTTCATTTGCCTCTATAGCATATTCAACATCCTCTATATCAAAAGCATCTTCATTACCATAAGTGGTACAAATGCCCTTTTCTATTTTTATGATGATAGGTTTTATATCATCTCTATCACTTATTATATATTTAAAAACAGAACTAAATCGTTTTAATTTTTTAGTGATAATCTCATCATTATTCCAAGCATCTGTATAAGCTTCAGCCCATTCATAAGTCATAAATTGCATTTTCAGTCCTTTATATTATATATGATTTGTGTTTTATTTTTGATTACTTTAATCTCTATAACATGTAAATTATCTATTTCAAGAGACATAAACTCATCTATAGATTGAATATTGTTTTTTGCAACCTCTCTTAAAACTATACCACGATAAGCCTTAGCCCAATGACTAACTGTTTTTCCATTTTTTAAAAACTTTAAAGTAGTATATGGTTTGTTCATTTTATAAAATTTATCGTAATAACCAGCCCTCAAGTCAAGTATCTCATCTTGAGCTAAATACAAATCAAGTTGATAAGAAAAACGATCTTTATAAAATTTGTCTGGTGCAACTTTTCCTATACTATTGCCTTGTTTAACTTTATAGTTAGAGATTGTATCACCCCCAAGAACAGGACCATAAAGATTTGAGAATATAATAGTATTGTTTTTTAGATACTCTTTTTGTATTTGTGATAGAGATTGTGTATCAAGATATTCATACGCAACACCAGAATATCTCTCTATAGCAGGCATAAGTGCAGAATTAAAAACATCATTCATATATACTTTACAATCACTAAATTTTTTTATTCCAAAAAGTTCCTTAATCATCTCTTCGTTATTTGATAAGATGATCTTGTTATACTCTTGTAAAATCTCATCCCTTGCATTAGTAGCTCCAAAAAGTTCTTTTCTTTGTGCATCTCCCCCACTATTTTTCCCCTCAGCAGGTGAGAAAAGTATCTTTAGCATAAAAAATCCTTGTAA
>JALTUB010000160.1 GCA_027047745.1 Sulfurimonas sp. | reverse complement strand
TCTCTTTTGGTACTTTTTTTAAGCTATGTTTATGTTGTAAAGCTACTTGATTGACAACTTTTTTCAATCTTTGAAGATCATCTTTTTGTGCTTGTGTTGCAAATTTACTTATATCTTGTTTCGCTTGAAAAGCGTCTTTTGAACGAGTTTGTTCCACTTTAGCCTTTGCTTCTTGTGTTGACATATTGGCAAATAAATTTGTACTTGAAAGCAATAAACTTGCTAAAACTGTTGAGATTATAATACTTTTTTTCATGACTCATCCTTTCTTTGTTATCTTCTTATAATAAAATTATATTATATTAAATATAATAAAAAGTAAACCTTTATAAAATATTCTGCTACAAAAACTATGCTACTCCAAAAAGATAAGGCATAACAAACTACCTTGAAAGTAAATCTTTTAAAGACTCTTGAGGATTTTTGCCTTCTAACATCTCATAGACCTCTCTTGCTATAGGTAGATACAAATCTTTTTTAGAGGAGATTTCATGAAGAGCGTAAGCAGTTCCTATGCCCTCTGCTACTTCACCCAAGTCATGAAGTATCTGCTCTTGCGTTTGACCTTTAGAGAGTCCTAAGCCAACACGAAAATTTCTACTCATGGTTGATGAAGCTGTTAAAAACAGATCCCCTGCTCCACCTAAACCTGTAAATGTTTCCTCTTTAGCTCCGTATGAAACGCCAAATCGTTGCATCTCAACAAGACCACGAGAGATAAGAGCTGCGGCTGCATTGTTTCCAAGCTTTAGACCTTCACAGATACCTGCAGCTATGGCAATGACATTTTTATATGCTCCAGATACTTCAGCACCAATCACATCATTAGAAGTATATGCTTTTATAAAAGATGGAAAAAGAGAGGCGAACTCTTTACTTAGCTTATCGTTTGTAGAGTTTACAACTAAGGCAGTGGGTAGAGATTGTTGTACTTCCACTGCAAAAGATGGACCTGATAAAAATGCAATATTTTCATCAGGTACATACTTTGCATAAATCTCATTTAAAAATCTTCCAGTAGATGCTTCTATACCTTTTGAAACAACTAAAACTTTTTGTCCCTTAAAGGTAAAATTCTTCTCTAACCAAGAAGAAATCTGTTGTGCAGGGATAGCAATAATAAGATACTCACATGCTAAAGCTTTTTCTAAAGAGACAAAATTTGAAATATCTCTAGGCGTTCTTGATGTGATAACAACATTATTTTTTTCACTAAAAGCAAATGCCAGAGCCGAACCCCATTTACCAGCTCCAATTACTCCAATTAACATGATGTCTCCTCCCTATTGTTTTTTCAAATTCTTCTATATCTGCTTCATAACCTGTTACAACCAGACTATCTCCATTAACCAAAGGTCTATGTTTTGTTTGTGAAGAGTATATAAATTCTTTACTTAAATCTTCATGTACAACTGATAAAACTATAATACCTCTATAGCGACTCCAATCAATATCTGCAGGAAATTTTCCATCAAATTTATCAGCATTTTCTACTAAAATCTGTGCTATTTTAAGATTACCTTTTTCATATAATATATTGTGCAAAACCTTTGTTGCTATAGGTCTGTTAATCATATTTGCTAAAATATCAGCTGTTGTTTGAACTATAGGGATAACTTTATTTGCTCCTGCAATTTTGAGCTTATTTGCACTCTCTTTATCTTTAGCTAAAGATACGATAACTAAGTTATCAAAGCTAGCACGCAAGGATATAGTAAGGAAAATATTCTCAGCATCATCCTCTAAAACACAAAAAGCAATACTCTTTTTATTCGTTTCGATTAACTCTTCTACTTCATCCCAGTCATCACTTAAATCAAAACTTTCAACATCATAATGCTCATTTTTAATATCTTCTTTGTCTAAAGAGTAAATATGAATATTATCATATTCCTCTGTTATATTATTGATAATTTCAGTAGCATAATGATTGAAACCAAATACAAATGCTGTTACATTTTTCATAATGGACTCTTTTGGTTTAAGTTTGTCTCAAAGCCTTTTAAGAAAGCTCTATTTCCTATGACTAGTATATAATCACCCTCTTCAAGGAACAGATCATCTAAAGGATTAAAATAAAATCTCTCATGTTCAAGCTTATAAACACCCAAAAGAACTAAACGATACCGTTTATTGTCTAGTTCACCGACCTGACTATAAGATTGAAGAATTCTTTTAGAGATAAGTATCTCATGAATATTAATATTTGAAGTTTCGCTTCTAAGTTCATGAATCGCTTCAAATGCAACTGGACGACCTATCAACTCTTTCACTATCATACCCACAAGTTCTTGAGGATAGACTATCTCATTAACACCTGCAAATTTTAATTTTTTACGATTTACTTCATTCATAAGAAGTGAATAGATATGAATATCTTTGTTTATAGAACGAACAGTAAGTGTAGTATATACATTCTCAACATCATCTTCATATAGGCATAAAATAGACTCTACCTGTGTGTTTATATCGATATGTAATTTTTCATAACTCTCAATACTTCCAGGGTTATAGTTTAAGGCTATAAAACCATCTTTTTTTGCCTGTTGTACTATGGCTAAATCTTCATCTAGGATTATAATGCTTTTCTTCTTTACAAGAAGTTCTTTTATGACTTCATGAGCAATATCTCCATAACCACAGACTATATAAAATTTCTTAACTTTAGAGATGTCTTCTATAGTCTTGGATTCTCGAATCTCATCTAATTTTTCAGTAAATGCAGAAACAAATAGCGATGTTGTAAATGCTAAGACTGAAATACCAGCTAAAATAACCAATATCGCAACAAATCTTCCTTCATCAGTTATAGGAACTACATCACCATATCCAACAGTTGAAATAGTAACTATTGACCAATAGACTGCTTCATATAGAGAATTTATGGGAGAGGTTGGATTGTTAGCTTCCATTACATATATTAAAACAGAAGATACAAATACAACTATACCAGCAAAAACTGCTAGAGTAATAAATTCAAACTTTTTTGAAGCTAAAACTGAGGTTATAGTCTGAAAACTTCTTGTATAATGGAAGAGTTTAAAAACTCTAAAAAGAATAAACATTCTCAACAATCTTAGCTCATGAAAGAATGGTAAAACAGCAAGTAAATCAATAATGGCACGAAGGGAAAATACATATGTAAGCTTAAATCTAATAATATTTCTAATAGCTTTTGAGAGATAAAATCCTCTTCCTAGATATGAATCATACTCATATCTTTTAATAATTGCTTTACTGACACTTCCATACATATAAAATCGAAGTAAATATTCAATAAAAAAGACAATAGATATAATATAACTATTGAAATAAACAAGTTCATAGGGAAGTTCTGTTTTTACTTCACGAATCAATATCGCAATACTGATAAATATAAGAACTATCATCACCATATCAAAGTATTTTTTAGTTTTACTTTCGTCATTTTCTAAAAGATTATGTAAAAAGCGTTTATTTGACTGATGCTTTTTCGATGACTGTAAAGCATAAGCAGTATCAACAATAAAACGCTTTATAGGATTCATTTAACTCAACTTTTCTTTTAAAATTTCATTTACTACTTGAGGGTTAGCACTCCCTTTACTCTTTTTCATAACTTGCCCAACAAAGAAACCAAACAACTTCTCTTTTCCAGCCCTGAATTGTTCAACTTTATCTTGATTTGCACTAATTATTTCATTACACATTTTTTCCAATGCACCAGTGTCTGTAACCTGTTTTAAACCAAGTTTTTCGATAACACTATCAACATCTGGATCATTTTCCATCAAATAATCAAGAACTTCTTTAGCTGCTTTTCCACTAATAGTTTTATCTTCTATGCGTTTTACTAAAAAGCCTAACTTTTTAGCATCTACAGGGGAATTAGTAATATTTACATCGCCTTTTAAACGAGCTAACAGTTCAACTGTGAGCCATGTTGTAGCATTTTTTCCACTTATACCCTCTTGCATCATTGTCTCAAAAAATCGTGCTGTCTCTACAGATGAAGTGATAACACCTGCATTATAAACATTTAAGCCATACTCCTTCATCAATCTATCGCGTTTTTCGTCAGGAAGTTCTGGAATCTTACTATACTTTTCTAACATCTCATCAGTAACTACTGCTTTAAGTAAATCTGGTTCAGGGAAATAACGATAATCAGCTGCTTCTTCTTTACCACGCATGGAACGAGTCTCATTTTTAACTTGGTCAAAAAGACGAGTTTCTTGACAAATTTCCTCTTCATAAAGACCATCTTCCCAAGCTTCACTTTGACGAGAGACTTCGAGTTCTATAGCTTTTTCAATAAACTTAAAAGAGTTGATATTTTTTATCTCAACACGAGTATAAAGTTTTTCATCACCCTTTGGACGGATAGAGACATTAACATCAACACGAAAAGAACCCTCTTGCATATTTGCATCACCAATATCTAAATAACGGATTATTGAATGTAGCTTTTTAAGATAAAGTATCGCTTCTTCTGCACTACTCATGTCTGGTTCTGAAACTATTTCAAGAAGTGGAGTTCCTGCACGATTTAGATCAACTTTAGAAATATCACCATCATGAATATTTTTTCCAGCATCAGCTTCTATATGAGCACGATTTACTCTAATAACTTTATTAGTTCCATCATCAAAGTCTATTTGCAATTTTCCATGTTCAACTACTGGTGTATATAACTGTGTAACTTGGTATGCACTTGGGCTATCTGGGTAAAAGTATGATTTTCTATCAAAATATGATGTTTTATTAATAGTTGCATCAATAGCTGTTCCTAACATTATAGACTTATGCAATACTTCTTTGTTTAAAACAGGCAATGCACCAGGCAAGGCTAAACAAGTTGGACAAGTATTTGTGTTTTGTTTATGATTAAAACTCGTAGCACACGAGCAAAAAAGTTTTGATTTTGTATTTAACTGTACATGGACTTCAAGACCGATAACAACTTCAAACATAGATTTCCTTAAAATAGATAATAATTAATTTTCTATTTTACCTAATTTATGTTTAATCTTTCCAATAGTTTTGTTTGTTTTTTTGACTCTTCTAATCTTTGTCTATTTACAGAAAAAGAATCAAGAAGTAATATAAGTAAAAGTATGATAAATATATAAAAGATTGTTATAAAAATAGAGAAGATAAGACCTAAAAAGATAAAGACCTTGAAAATTATAATAGCACCTAAGAGAGCTAAAGCCCAAGATGCTCCAAGCAAAAAGCTTATAATTCTATCGAATATATCTTTTTGCATTACTCTTAGAACCTAGTGTTCTTCAACAACTACTGCACCACCAAGATACACATAAGTAAGCATCATGAAGATAAAAGCTTGTAAAAATGCTCCAAAAGTTAAAAGAGCAAAAGGAACTAAAGGGATAATCCAAGGAACAAGCATAAGCATTACTGCTAAGAACATATCATCACCTTTGATATTTCCAAAAAGACGGAAACTAAGAGAAACGATACGAGAAAAGTGAGATACAATTTCAACTGGGAACATAAGCCATGCTAACCACCAAACTGGACCACTAAAGTGTTTGAAGTATGCTATAACACCTTGCTTTTTAATACCAACATAGTTGTAATAAACAAATACTGATAAAGCTAAAGTTAAAGTCATATTTAAGTCTGCTGAAGGTGCTTCAAAACCTGGAATAATACCGATAATATTTGCTATACCTACAAAAAGTCCTATTGTAGCAACTAATGCAACATATTTACGAGCATTTTCTTTACCCATTACATCTGTACCCATAGATAAAACGCCATTTATATACGCTTCCATAAGGTTTTGAGTTCCTTTTGGTACTAATTGTAAATGTGACATAGCAGACTTAGCCAAAACTATTGCGATAAGCGCTGATAGCACCATGTGTGTTAAAAAAAGAAAATCATGGTTTTCAGAAATTAATCCAAAAAAAGTAAACATTTCACCCATTGGTGTGCTCCCTTGTATTTAAAAATTACGGAATTCTACTAAAAATTGCATTAAAGTATGCTAAATTTAAACTATAAGAACTCTATTTTGCAAATTCTACAGCTCTACTTTCTCTGATGACATTCACCTTAATTTCACCAGGGTACTGCACTCTCTCTTCTATCTCTTTTGCAATCTCTCTTGCCATTAATACAGACTCATCGTCATTAACTAAAGTTGCATTAACAATAACTCTCACTTCTCGACCAGCATTTATAGCATAAGACTGTCTTACACCTGCATGGGATGATGCTATATCTTCTATCTCTGTAACTCTTTTTAAGAAACTCTCTAAAACTTCTCTTCTAGCCCCTGGACGAGCAGCAGAGAGTGCATCTGCTGCACAAACAGCACCACACTCGACACTATTTATCTCTTGCTGACCATGGTGCGCATAAATTGCATTTATAATTACTTCACTTTCATTATATCTGTTACAAACTTCAGCTCCTAAATCAACATGATTTCCATCATGATCATGAGTTAATGCCTTACCTATATCATGAAGTAAACCAGCCCTTTTTGCAAGGATAGGGTCTCCTCCCATTTCTGCAGCCATCACACCTGCAAGATTGGCTACTTCTAGTGTGTGAGCTAGTGCATTTTGACCATAACTAGCTCTATAACGAAGACGACCTATAAGTTTCATAAGCTCTGGATGCATTACACCGATGTTCATATCAGCAATAAGTTCTTCTCCCTCTGCTAATATTCCAGCTTCAAACTCATCTGATACTTTTTTAAATATCTCTTCAATACGAGTAGGTTGAATTCTTCCATCTTCTATCAACAACTGAAGTGTTTTAGTAGCAATCGCTCTACGATAAAGGTTAAAACTACTGACTAAAATAGCATTTGGAGTGTCATCAATAACAATATCAACACCCATAAGTGTCTCAAGAGCTTTTATATTTCTACCCTCTTTACCGATTATACGACCCTTCAATTCATCATTTTCAAGATAAACTAAGTTTGTCAATCTCTCAGACGCAAACTCTCCAGCAAAACGACTTGTAGCTTGGGCTAGTATAAAGTGAGCTTTCTTCTCACCCTCTTCTTTTGCTTCATTTTCATATTTTCTTACTATGTGAGATATTTCTGCACGAGACTTTTCTTCAATATTTTTAAGTAAAAGCGTTTTAGCCTCTTCTTTAGTCATTCCAGCACTATGTTCTACTGCATGGACTGCTTCATCTAACTTTTTCTCATACTTCTCTTTTAAAACATCTAAAGAGTTCTCATTTCTATCAAGATTGTGTTGTTTTGACTTTAAAACACTATTCTGAGATTTGATTTTTTCATCTTCTGTTTGCTTATAATGTTTGAAATTTTCTTCTTGCACAACCAAAGCTTCTTCTCTTTGGTGCAAGTCATACTTTGCTCTATCTTTAGCACTTTCATACTGTTTTTTAGCCTCCATCTCTATCTCACGAGATTTCAAATGGGCTCTTTCTAGTAGTGTTTGTGCTTCATTATCTATCGCGATTGCTTTTGCTTTCGCCTGTTCTACATATATTTCAAAGTTTGCAGCAGTAATTTTTTTAGATATTAAAAAACCTACTACACCACTAACTATGGCGACAGAGCCACCCGAGAGTAGTTCATTTAACATTATTTATTTCCTTCTTTGACTCTTTCTAGCATTTGTAACTCTTAAAGTCGGTGTCAACAACACATCACAAGTAACATCATACGCATCACATATATGCTCTTGTGTATAACAAATTTCTTCTTGTATAAAAATCGTATAAGGTCTCTTTTTTAACTTTTCAAAGAAACGATCATACATCCCTTTTCCAAAACCTACTCTTTGTAAACTACCATCAACGCCTACTGCAGGTACTATAGCTATGTCAATTTTATTAATATTTTTATGTGTATTTCCAGCTTCGAAAATACCAAATTCTTTTTTCTTAAGTGGTAGCCTAAATGGTACCATTTTAAAGCTTTTACCTACCATAAAAGGGATATATATATCAGAAAATTTTCTCATTTCATGAAGTGTTTTTCTGATATCTGCTTCCATATTTAAAGGATAATAAAAAAGTATCTTTTTATTTTTAAACTTTTTTAGCTCTGATTTTAGTTTTTTATTTATAAGATAATTTTTATACAATTTATTGTGTTGAGAGGTATTTCTCAACTTTTGTAAACATTTTTTTCTAAAAGTAGTCTTTGTTAGAGTCATATTAAATCTTTGTGGCTATAATTTCACATATTTTACAAGAACTCTATTTAAAGGAATATAATTCATGCTAAAAACTGCGATTTTTTCAACACTACTCACATTAACTCTATTTTTACAGGCTTGTTCTAAGAGTGAAAATAACAACAGCAACAACACTACTGCTAACAATATGATAAGCAAAGAGCAATATACTTTAACAGGACTAGACAAAAAACAGTATGTTGTCACAAAAGAACTTAATGGTTTCAGTTTAGAAGGTGCAAAAGGCAAAGTTGTTATTTTTGATATTTTTGCTACTTGGTGTCCACCTTGTAGAGCAACTGCTCCACACCTTAGTGCTTTAAAGAAAAAGTATAAAGATGATTTAGTAGTTATAGGTGTTACAATACAATCAGATTTACCAAACCAAAAGCTACAAGATTTTAGAAAAAAATATGGTGCTGATTACACTTTAGTAAACTCAAGTCAAAATCGTCTTTTAGTAAATGCAATCACTAAAAGTTTACAACTTGGAAACAACTTTCCTATACCTATCATGGTAATTTACAAAGATGGAAAACTTGTTGAAAAATATGTAGGTCTTGTTGAAGAAGAGTTTGTAAATAGTGATATAAAAATGGCTTTGGGTAAATAAGGCTTTCTCATGAATAACTGGCTAAAAGAGTCTCTTAACAAAACCATTGAGGCAATGAAAACGGTTGCCCCAAAAAAGAAAATATATTTCACAAAAGATGAGCTAGAAGATATATTGTTGGAGGCTGATGTTGAGTATGCTTTAGTTGAAATCATCTTAGAGCAAACTTATCAAGAGAAGATTGATAGAGAGATACTTCGTTCAAAACTTTTAGCAACACTTGCATGGACAAAGTACGAAGAACCAGAGTTTACAGCTCCTTTTGTTGATTTAATAGTTGGAGTTAATGGTGCTGGAAAGACTACAACTATCTCAAAACTTGCTCTAAAGTATAAAAATGAAGGTAAGTCAGTAATCCTTGGTGCAGGTGATACTTTTAGGGCTGCTGCCATAGAGCAACTAACTTTATGGTCTCAACGCTTGGACATTCCTATAGTATCATCTAAACAAGGTCATGACTCTTCTGCTGTTGCTTATGATACTATCGACTCTGCAAAATCAAAAGGCATCGATCATGTTATCATTGATACTGCTGGAAGACTACATACACAAACAAATCTTTCCAATGAGTTGAAAAAGATAAAAAAGATATGCAACAAGGCTCATGAGGGTGCTCCACAAAGAACTATTCTTATAATTGACGGTACACAAGGTAACTCGGCAATAGTTCAAGCAAAAGCATTTAAAGAGATGATTGGCATAGATGGCGTAATCATCACAAAACTAGATGGCACGCCAAAGGGTGGTAGTATATTTAGTATTGCTTATGCTTTAGAGATACCAATCCTTTATGTTGGAACAGGTGAACAACCTGAGAGTTTAACAAAATTTGATAAGTATGAATTTGTAGATAATTTACTTGATGCTATTTTTATTCAAGAGGAAGAACAAAATAATGATAAAACTTATCAAATTTCTAAAGAAATTGAAACTAATATAGTAAAAGAAGAGCCTAAAGAAGAGATAATCGTAGAAGATGAAGAGGCACTAAGTAGATTTTTAAAAGATGAGAGACTGATACTTCTCAAAAAAATATCAAGTACAAAAATATTGGTAAACTATGCAAATACTCCTATCGATACAAATATAGAGTATGTAAACAGTAGTTGGACATATTGCAAATAATAAAAAAAGAGTAAAGTATGAATATAGTTTTAAATGGTGAATCTAAAAATTTTAAAAAAAATAGTACACTTTTGAATATCTTAAAAGAATTATCTCTTGAAGATAAAGTGATGGCAGCTGCTGTAAATATGGAAATAGTAAAACAAGATGCTTGGAGTAGTTATGAACTCAAAGATAATGACAAACTAGAACTGCTAGATTTTGTTGGTGGTGGATAAAATCCACTCAAGAAGAACTCTCTAAAGCCACAACAGCTATAGCATAATCCCCATCATGAGTTATAGATACGCTTGTATCTTTAATATCAAACTTTTCTATAACTTTTAAAGAGAGTTCGATTATAGGTGCACCTTTTAGTGTTTTTGATATTTTTATATCATAAAAAGCACAATCAGCACCAATCCCAACACCAAGAGCCTTAGAACAAGCCTCTTTAACAGCCCAAAAACCAGCTGCAGTTTTATAGTTTTTTACAAGTAAAATCTCTTCATCATCAAGAAATTTCAAAAGAGCCTTATCTCCAAATCGTTCCATCAAGCGATTCATACGAGATGTTTTTATCAAATCAATGCCTATCATTTAGTTCATTTACTGAATAACAAACTCAGTAAAGTATATTCCTTCAATCTTACCATTTGAAATCATTGCATTTAGAGTATCCATGATTTGACTTTCAACTTTGCTCTTACCTTTTTTAGAAGATACTTCTTCAAGAGTTTTTGATGAGAGTATTCTTATGATTCTATCTCTAAGAACAGCTTTCTTTGCATCAAGCTCCAAACTTAAATCATCACCTTTAAGAGCTAAAGAAAGAGTCGTTTTTAAATATCTTCGTCCAGAATCACTTTTCAAATTTACTGTAAATGTATCTAGTGGATACAATACACCTATATCTTTTAATTTTTTTGAATTCATATTATTTGAACGAGATAAACTATTTTGACTCGTGTTTGACATACTTTTTTCTTTAACCTGAGGAGCAGATTTACTTGCATCTTCTTCATCTGAACCCATCAATAAAACTGCAACAACACCACCAATAACGATAATCAACACTAATACAACGATAATAATAATCATCAGCATATTACTTGTTTTTTTCTCTTTTAATTGTGACTCTTCTTCAGTGCTTTCTTCTTCAGCCATTATTCTTCCTTAAAAATATTTATAAACTAATTACCCTTAACCACTAAATTTTTTAGTGGTGCGAACTCGTATGTCTCACCATTATAATAATCAATACTACCAGTTTCAATATCGTAATACCAACCATGTATGCTTAAATCACCATCTTCAAATCGTTTCTTAACTTGAGGATATGTTAGTATGTTTTCAATTTGATTCATGACAGATAATTTTTCTGTTAAACGCAACAGATCCTCTTTTGGGGCATCATTTCCTAAACTCAAAATAGCTGTTTTTTTTGCACTTTCTCCAAGTTGAAGCCATTTTTTTGTATGAACAAGAGACTCATCTTCTACTGTTTTATATAAATGTTCACAAGCACCACAATGAGTATGCCCACAAATTATTATCTCCTCTACATTTAAAACGCTTACAGCGTATTCTATCCCTGTAGCAGTAGAGTGAAAATCATCATCAGGGCTATATGGTGGAACGAAATTTCCAACATTTCTTATAACAAACAAATCACCAGGATTTGATTGGACTATCATATCTGGAATAACCCTAGAATCCGAACAACCTATAAAAAGTGCTTTTGGTGTCTGTCCTGTTTTTACAAGATGTAAAAGTGCTTCTTGATTTTTTTTAAAGTATGATTTAAAAAGCTTGTTTCCATGAGCATAATCTTGTAAGTTCATTGTTATTTCAACCTATATAAATTTTTTAATCTCTAAAAGTTTAATCATATCTTCAAATATTGCACCAGATTCACGAGCAACATCATCTGGATACTCTATAACTAGAACTTCCTTACCATTAGAAACAGTAGTTGTATATGTCTCAGGTTTCATATCGTGTTTAGCAATAATAGACTCAACCCCAGATATTACTCTTTTTTTTTCTTCATCACTCTCATAAGCTATTGATAACTTTGAAAATCTCTCTTCACTTCTAAATTCTGCGTCTAACATTTAAGTCCTTCATATTTAATACAATATTCTACTACTTTTATAATTAAACTACTTTGTATTATTGCCTAAATTTAATACCATTCTAAAAGTTTTGTAACTTCATCAACCACAAATGTCTTTAAAGTTGTTTTTTCCAAAGGTTTTTTTGCCAAAAGCACCTTAGATATGTTTTGCAACTTTGCCTCTTTTAGTCTGCTATCGAGTGCATATACTTCTCTCACATCCCCAACAAGAGATACTTCACCGATAAAAACTGTCTCTTTTGAGATAGCTCTATCACGAAAACTACTTATTATGGCTGCTAAAACTGCTAAGTCTGCCGCAGTTTCTGTTATCTTTATACCACCTGTTATATTTATAAATACATCATATCCAGATAGTGGGATTTCAAGTTTTCTCTCTAAAAGTGCTAAGAGCATATTTAATCGGTTATTATCAAAACCTGTCGCTTGTCTTTTTGAGTTTGGAGTGTGGGATTCTGATACAAGTGCTTGAACTTCTAAAATAATTGGTCTTGAACCTTCCATAATAACAGTCAATGCAGAACCAGCTTGTTGTGAATCACGGTTAAAAAACCTAGATGATATATCTGTAGCAGATACTAAGCCCTCTCCTCTCATCTCAAAAACTCCTATCTCGCTTGTAGGTCCAAAACGATTTTTAAATCCTCTAAGAATGCGAAGTTCTTGAGAACTATCTCCTTCAAAATACAATACAGTATCAACCATATGCTCCAGAACACGAGGTCCAGCAATAGAGCCCTCTTTTGTAATATGCCCAATGATAAATATTGCTATATCTCTCTCTTTTGCTATTCTCATGAGTTCAAAAGTAATTTGTCTTACTTGTGTCACAGAACCAGGTGCTGAAGAGATATTTTCAGAATAAATAGTTTGAATTGAATCTATGATAAGAAAATCATATCTTCTATGTTCTAGTTCAAGCAATATCTGTTCTAAGCGAATTTCACTAAGTAAATATAGTGCGTCATTGTTGGCATTTAGACGATTTGCACGGAGTTTTATCTGTGATGTTGATTCTTCACCAGTTACATACAAAACATCTTTTTTTGTAGAAGCGATATTTGCACCCACTTTTAAAAGTAGTGTTGATTTTCCTACACCAGGGCTTCCACCTATCAAAGTTAAAGAGCCTGGAACTATTCCACCACCTAAAACAGTATCTAGTTCGCTATTAAGAGAACTAAACCTAAATATTTCTTCTTCAACAACATCATTTATGCTCACAGCCTTAGCAGATGTTGCAGAGTTTGTTTTTGTTTGCTTTACTACTTCTTGTTGATGTTCACTAAGTTCTACAAATGAATCCCAAGCCCCACAGTTTGTACACTTTCCCATCCATTTAGGAGTTGTAAGTCCACAATGCTGACACTCAAACAATACCTTTTTCTTAGCCATTTTTAGCCCTATGATGATAAATTTTAAAGATTATATAACTTTTTTGCTCAAATTCTCAATTATATTGCAAATTGACATATATTTTTTATTATTGATAATATGCTATTATTATAAAAATAATTTTTAGGTGGAAGATATATGGACATGAAAATGGCAAAGTCTAAAGACGCAGTTGAGGCTTACAAATTAGTAAGAAGTTTACAAACAAGATTTGCAGATAAATTGAGTGCTTTAAGTAGTGAAATTGGTGAAGATAAACCTTTTGAGGAAGTTACTTGGATAAGAGATGGTGGACTTCATGGTGGTGGAAGTCGTTTTGAGGCTCGTGATGAGACACTGTTTAACACAGCAAGTGTAAATGTTTCTCAAGTACACTATAATGAACAACCAGATAGAAATTTGCAAAGTGCTACAGCGATTTCAACTATAATTCATCCTAAAAATCCACATGTACCCTCTATACATATTCACATCAGTTTAACTGAGCTAAAAGGCGATAAATCTTACTGGCGAATAATGGCTGATTTGAACCCTAGTATAAACAATGAAGATGATAAAAAGATTTTTGATAAAGCACTTCAAAATTTAGCTGGTGTAACTTATCCTGAAGGCTCATCACAAGGAGATAAATACTTTAATATTCCTGCACTAAATAGAACTCGTGGTATCTCCCACTTTTACCTAGAAAATTATAAAACAGATGACAAGAAAAAAGATTATGAGTTTGCCAACTCTTTTGGAGAGGGTATCATAGACACTTACATAGATATTATCACAAATGCTTTTAAAACAAGAACTTCAATATCAGAAGAGGACATAAGAGAGCAGTTAGAGTATCACACTCTTTATCTTTTTCAAGTTTTAACTCTTGATAGAGGAACAACATCAGGACTTATGATTCACAATCAAAATGATGTAGGCATCATGGGTTCTTTACCAACGATTGTTGATAAAGAACTTCTAAAATCATGGAGTAAAAATGTTACAGAGCCACAAGATAAACTGGTAAATGCTCTAGCTGATTGTATAGGAGAAAATGGAGTTATAGATGTTTTAACAAAGATGAAACTAGCCCAAGTAGTTAGAGATCATTATAAAGCTTATCCACAAGCACTAAGTATGCAAGCGAGTGGGAATAGTGTTCCAACTACTGTAGATAACCACAAAGTTTAAGACTTGTGGTTAAGGATGGCAATATCTATCTAATCTGTCCACTTCCATAGATTTTATACTTGTATGTTGTCAATCCTTCTATACCCATTGGTCCACGAGCATGAAGTTTGTTTGTGCTTATCCCAACTTCTGCACCAAAACCAAAAGCACCACCATCTGTAAAACGAGTTGAAGCATTTACATAAACAGCAGCTGCATCTATGGCATTTAAAAACTTTTCTGCAGCTGATATGTTTTCTGTGATGATTGCCTCAGAGTGTCCAGAAGTAAATCTCACAATATGCTCTATCGCCCCATCTACTCCATCGACTACTTTAATATTTAATATATTTGCTAAGTATTCTGTATCATAATCTTCATCTGTGGCATTTTCAGTTTGGATTATCGCCTGAGTCTCTAAGCACCCTTTTAACTCTGTATGTGCCTTATCAAACTCTACTTTTAGTTTTGGAAGTGCATCAGAAGCTATAGCTTTATCTACCAAAAGGGTCTCCATAGCATTACATACACCTGGTCTTTGGACCTTAGCATTTATAGCAATAGCTATGGCATTATCAAGTTTTGCATCCTTGTCTATGTAAGTATGGCATTGTCCTTTATCATGTTTTACTACGCTTACTGTTGCATTTTCACTTACATGTTTTATAAGCCCTGCTCCACCACGAGGGATGATTAAGTCCACATATTTATCCATCTTGATAAGCTTGTTTACACCCTCTCTTGAAGAGTCTGGGATAAGTGAAATAAGTGCAGTTGGTAAATCATTTTTAGATAAAACATCTTGTAAAACCTTAGCTATAGCCCTGTTTGAGTTTTCTGCCTCTTTTCCACCTTTAAGCACACAAACATTTGAACTTTTAAAACACAAAGCTGCTGTATCACTTGTAACATTTGGACGAGATTCATAGATAATCCCAATCACACCAATAGGGATACTTACCTTTTCTATTTTAAGTCCATCTTCTGTTACCCAGCCATCAAGAACGCGACCAACTGGCTCTTTAAGTGCTGCTATCTCCTCAAGAGCAACTGCCATACTCTCAACACGACCTTTATCTAAAAAAAGCCTATCCATTAGTGCTGAAGTAAGATTGTTTTTCTCTCCATCTTTCATGTCGATTTCATTAGCATTTAAAAGTTCATTTGTATGTAAACGCAGTGAATCTGCCATCTCTTTTAAGATTCTGTTTTTTTCATGCCCATCTAGTTCATTTAAAACTCTACTTGCTGATTTTGCTTCTTCTAAAAATTGTTCCATTATTATCCCCTGTATTACTTGTGTTATAATAACATAATTAAATTAAGGAATATTCTTTTGAAAACGATTACTTTTATTGGAAATGGAAAC
The DNA here is from genome assembly GCA_027047745.1 of Sulfurimonas sp. Classification (GTDB taxonomy): domain Bacteria; phylum Campylobacterota; class Campylobacteria; order Campylobacterales; family Sulfurimonadaceae; genus Sulfurimonas. Next base: position 1,755 of record JALTUB010000160.1, on the reverse strand, counting down.
ATGGCATTTAGTATTGCACAAGGGCTTAAAGATAACTATAAGATAGATGTCGTTGGAAGAGATTTAGAAAAACTTGATGCCTTTGAGAAAAAACTTGGAGTTAATATTGGGAAATATCTTATAGATAATTTTTATATTGAAGATAAAACGCTACTCTTTTGTGTAAAACCTGCCAATGTAGAAGAGGTAGGTAAAAAACTAAAAGGAAAAGCAAAGGTTCTTTACTCTGTTCTAGCTGGAACGACTATAGAAAAACTTCGCTCAAACATAAACACAAATGCAGTTGTAAGAACTATGCCAAACCTAGCTGCAAGTGTGCAAAAGTCTATGACAACTCTGACTGGAGATGTTTCTTTTAAAGAAGAGGCAGAAGAACTCTTAGGCTCTATTGGAGGAACAAGATGGTTATCTAGTGAAAAAGAGATAGACATCGCAACTGCTCTTGCAGGAAGTGGTCCAGCATATCTTGCTCTTATCGCAGAATCACTTGCTGATGGTGCTGTTAAACAAGGTCTTAAACGAGATGATGCAATGGCTATCATGCGTGGACTTTTTAGTGGTTTTGGAGAACTAATCCAAGAAATACACCCTGCTCTACTAAAAGACGGTGTCATGAGTCCAGGAGGAACAACTGCCGCAGGATACGGAGCTTTAGAAGATGGAAATGTTAGAAGTTCATGTATAAATGCTATCGAGAAAGCTTATAAAAAAGCTACTGAGCTTTAGTAGCTATCAATCAACTTAAAAACCTCTTCATTCACCTCTACATGTAAATCAAGTAAAGAGAGTGGAAGTCCAAAGGCTTCAACTTTCACAAAGTCTTTATATGTAACTAAAATCGAATCTGAATTGTCTCTTTTTAAAACATCTTGAAGCTCATCTCTACTAAAACTATGATGGTCTTCAAAGTAGTTTTTACTAGCAACTTCAGGCAAAAACTCATCTAACCTTTGTGGTCGTGCTATGGCTGTTACAAGAGACATTTTCTCTTTTGCATCTTTTAGTTCAACTACTCTTTTAAAATCAACACCATCTTTTAAAACAGTGGCATTTTTTCCACTCCACAACCTCTCTCGAAATGCTCCAGATGGTAGGCATGAACTATTTACACTTTGAACATCTATAAGTAAATCAAGCTTCTTAATATCATGTTTTGAGTAAGCATCATCTAAGAACACTATCTCAGCACCCATCTCTTTAGCTTTTGATATGGCTTTTTTTCTATCTTCACTCACTATAACAATAGCATGAGCTAGTTTATGAGCATATATCATCGCTTCATCGCCACTGATTTTAACATCACAACGAATCTTATTTATATCTTTTACAACATATAGTCCACTTGATTCTCTTCCATATCCACGAAGAACTATAGCTGGATTTTTATATCTCATTGCAAGAGCTGTCACTAAAGGAGTTTTACCACTTCCTCCAACGCTTAAGTTACCAACACTCACTATCTTAATATCAAAATCTTCTGCTACTTTACTTTTAAAACGCAACCACATTATCAAACAATATAACCAACTAAGAGGAAGGAAAATTAAAGATAGTAGTTTTTGAAAAAGATTTGGGTTGTAAAAATATCCCTCAACCCAAAAAACAAGAGATTTTCTCAAAATATTTAAACTCTTGTTTTTGCTATCTTTTTGATTTTATCGATCACTGTTTTTACATCTTTATCATCCATACTAGCATAAATAGGAAGAGATAAAATCTGCTGATAAGAACGCAAAGCTACTGGAAAATCATTTA
>JALTUB010000159.1 GCA_027047745.1 Sulfurimonas sp. | reverse complement strand
CTATTTGTGAAGTTAGTTTTGATACTTTTTCTAATGATAACTTTAAACATTTTTGCACCTCTGCATCTTCCATGATGCTCTTTATATCTAAAACATCATCAGTTTTATTAAAGCTTGAGTATATTGACTTTATCTGTTTCTTAAAAAATTCATCTTCTATATTTTTTGGTTCTCTCACTACCACTGAAACCTTTATCTTTACAAAATTTGCTTTTATTTGTGTTTTGTCTTTTAGTGAATACGATAGCAACTCATTTTTAAATACACTAAACATAAATAAAGCTTTTTCATTTTCTTTTAATATAGGAGTAGGTAAGTCTTCAACACTTTTACCTTTATTGATAGCGGTTAATACCACAAAATCATAATGTACTTTGTTTTTATCATTTGTTATTTTAAAAACATCACATCTTATATATTCATCATTTCCAGCTATCCCACCTCTTATGTTTACACCTTTTTTTGGCTTATCAGTGATTTTCGAGATTGTTTGTAGATGTATAGAGCCATTCGTTTTATGTTTCACAAAATGTGTTACGGGAGCTTCTTTTATGGACTTTTTAAAATCATCTCTAAAACCATCATAAGGATAGTTTTTGTCTGCTATTGTTTTAAAAATTTTAGATACAAATTCTTTTAGTTCTGTATTGTTTCTAGTGTCTAGCGTAGCTATATCAAAATTATCTCTCATTAAGGACTCTAATATGTGTTCCTTTAATGCTTTATGATTTCTTAGCACAAAATCAAACTTTTTAAAAGTTAATTTTCCACTCGTTAGTTGTGTTTGTATGTTGATAAATGTAGCTATATTTTTTATAAGAGATGGTGTACTACAAGCAACAAGTATTGCATCTTCTGCATGATGAAGGTGCGTATCACGGTTTTTCTTACCAATAGCCCAAGACTTTCTTAAGATAGTCGTAATCTTACCATTATTGGCAAATATACGCCTTTTTCCATCAAAGCTTGGATTGTCCCAAAATTGCAGATGGTTTTGTATATACAGTCCTGCATATTTTGAGATTATTTGAGTATTTACTATATCTTTTTGTGTGAAACCATCCACTCCTCTGAAATCTTTATTTAACAGTTTTCTTATTCTAGCCTCTCCATAAGAGAGATAGTTTTTTTTCTCCCTTAAGTATTTTTCAAACTTATCAAATTCATCTTTACTTAACCACTCATAAGGAGTTTTATCTCCCTTGTTTTGATTAGTTTCTGTTTTAACTAGAACTTTATTACTTTGAGAATCATCTAAGCTTCTTGCGTATGGAAGAGTATGTTCTATTTCACAATACCCATCATCAAAAAGTTTTTCTGCTTTTATTCTCCCAAGCGTATAACTATCAACATTTGCATTCTCATCATTTTTTATCCAAATATAAGGGTCAATACCATTTTGGAGTTTCCATAACTTAGCTTTTAATATCTGTGTTTGGTTAGGGTTGATAACATTATGTTTTTCACAGAATTTTATAGCGTCTTCATTTGCCTTTGTATTTTGAGAGATTGCTTTATTTATAGATGATATTTGTTTTTTACTATTCATCTCTCTAGCTAGTTCAATCGTCACAATATCAAAAGTCCAATATGGATTGTTAGTTTTCTCTCTGTAGTATTTAAGTATATCATTGATAACAGTTCTTACCTGTGTTAATGCTCTTAATACTACATGATTATTTTTCAAAGGAAAATCGGTATTCAAAATAGGGGGCAGGAATGATTGTTTTTCTATACTCTTTAAACCATATTCATCTTCTATTTTTTGTTTAGAATCGTGTGGGTTATTACCATCGAGCATATAAATACAAAGTTTATCAATAACGCCAAGAGAGTAAGATAGATGCCCTCTAATTTTAATCTTTAATAATTCCTCAATCTGTTCATCTGAAATAGACAATTTGTTTAATTCTTCTCGCTTTAAACTATCTTTTGTTTCATAAGCAAGAATATTTATAATACCTGTTAAATCGTTTCGGATAAAACTATCTTTCTTCTTCAAATCTTCTAATGGATTTGTATTAAGATTGAAAATCTCTTTTATACGAACAAAAGTCTCAAAATTGGTCACTATATTTTCTTCATCAAACACACCTTTAAACTCAACATTTTTTAAATCTAATATCTTTATAACATCTTTATAAGATATACCTTTTTTCTTTGTAAAGCTATTGTTTAAAACTTCTAACATTTGAGTCATTGCAAAAGCTTGATAATCTTTGTCATCTTTTTGTTTATATCTTATATTGTATAACTTTTCAAGGGCAATGTATAACGCTGAGGTAAAATGATTTTTATTTGCTGATATTTCGTTGTGGTTGTAAATGCAAGGGGCTACAAGCTTGTCATATTTTGGAGATGCTTTTTCCCACAAAAAAGACTCTATATACTCATCTTGAAGCTCTTTAGATGCAATAGAACTACCAAGCTCTCTTTGTTTTTCAAATATTATTTCTATTTCTGATTTTAGGTCATCTCTAGGAACAGAGAAGAGATAATCTTTAGTATTTTTCTTGTTTTTTGTTTTTTTGTCCGTATTTCTAAATTTATTACTATGCTTCGTTTTTAAATACTCTCCAACTGTCAAATAACCCTTAAACTCTTCTGTGTATCTTTTTATCCCAGCTTTTAGTTCTTTTTGGTCTGGAGTCAAAGAAGCTGTTGAACCCTCTCTAACCTCATCAATATCATCATAAGTAACTCCTCTATGTTTATTCATACTATAAAGTAGTCTTGCTAATTCTATATCTGATAATACTTGAGATAATGCCTTTACTCTTAAGCTTAATATGTCTTGATGATTTGATTTTTTATAAAAAAGAAATTCTGCTGTTTTAATATAAAAAAGATGTTTTTTTTCGATTTAGGTATATTTTTAACTTTTGGGCTTTTGTCATATTTTCTAATGACTTCTGCATCTAATATCTTATGTTTTAGTAAGCACTTAACAACTTGCTTAGTTCTAAAGAACTCATTTTTATTTGAGCTTCTGGCTCTTCTGTATTCTCCTCTTTCTTTTTGCAAAGAGGTCTGTTCTTTTGGTTTTTCAGGAGCATCAAATATTCTTACACCCGATTTTATTATCTTGTAACTATTGTTTTTATCAACTAAAGCAAAACCTACAGATGCCTTTCCTATATCTAAGCCTAAAATAATTGTTGAGAGTTCCATAATATTGCCATCCTTGTTTAAAATATTCAATTATACCAAAAAAGCACACGCCATATTCCTTGAAGACCCAATAGATTAGTAGTTGTACTCTTAGCTGATGAATTGTAAAATTGCAAAAAAGTTTTTGTGGATGTATAATGGTCTAGTGCAAACAAACACTATTCTAAACTCAACTCTTTATAACAGTACCAACGCCTTCACTTGTAAATACCTCTAAAAGTATAGAGTGTTCTACTCTTCCATCGATAATATGTGCTTTTTCTACACCAGCATCAACTGCTTCTAAACAGGCATCTACTTTTGGAATCATTCCCCCATTGATAGTGCCATCTGCTTTTAGAGCCTCTATCTCTTCTCTTGTTAGCGTTTCAAGTAGGTTTTTATCCTTATCTAAAACTCCAACAATATCTGTCATGAAGATAACTTTTCTAGCTTGAAGGGAGGCAGCTATCTTACTTGCTGCTAGGTCTGCATTTATGTTAAATCCAGGATGATTTATCTCATTTCCTGAAGCTATAGGTGCTAAAACAGGGATAAATTTCTCTTCAAGTAACTTCTCTATAACTTGATTGTTTATATTTACTATCTCGCCAACTAGACCATATTTTCCACCTGCTTTTGGTTCGGCTGTTAAAAAGTTCGCATCTTTTCCTGTGATACCGAGTGCCTTGCCACCATGCATATTTAAAAGTGTTGTTATCTCGTTGTTGATACTTCCACTTAGTACCATTTCCACAACTTCCATAACTTGCGCATTAGTCACTCTCATGCCATCTACAAACTCACTCTTTATCTCAAGTTTATCTAGCATTGCATTTATCTTATTTCCACCACCATGAACGATAATCGGCTTAATACCTACTAGATACAAAAGTATAATATCTTGGGCAAATTTATCTTTTAGCTCTGGATTTATCTGAGCAGAACCACCATACTTGATAACAAAAACTTCATTTGCATATTTTTTTATATAAGGTAGTGCTTCAAGTAGAGTCTGAGCTGTATCAATTTTGTTTTTCATCTGCATCCTTAGAAAACTTGATAATATCTTTTTTACTCTCATGTTTCTTTTTTGTTTTATTGAAAGCTTTCTCTGCCTCTTTTTCGGAGTAGTTTTTACAATCTTCTGGCAACATCTGGTTTGGTTGGCTTGCTATCTTATCGCACATTGTACCATTGAAACTAAAAGCAAAAGATGCACTGAAACTTACAAGTAATATCGCTATAATTTTTATCATTTTATTTCCTATTTTTGTTTTATTATGAGGTCTAAATATTTTTGTGGCGTAACTTTTATCATCTCTTTAGCAAGCCATCGTATCTGAAAAAAAGCTGCTCCACTATCTCTAAGTGAAAAGTAGTTTTTCAGACTTCTAAGGTTAAAAGTTACAACCATATCCACTTTTACATTATCGGTAATGATATGTTTAAAAGCATCACCAACATTTCGTTTTTTCTTTCCAGCTTGGAGGGCATTAAAAAGGGCTTGAGGGTTACCTTGGTGTTCTTGTATCAGAGGGATAGAACTTTTTGCTACTGCGATAGAGTGAAAATCCTCAACTTTTTTTGACTGAAAATCAAGCTTATCATACATACCACCAATCTCAAGACGGTTATAATCTTCATCAGCAGTTACAAGCATATCAAAGCTAAGAACTTTATCTATAAAAAAGTCTCTATCCCCTCCATGCTTTGAAGCAACAAAAGCGTTAATAATTCCACTCATAGTATAGCGAGTGCTTCTTACACTAATTGCTTGTAAGCGATGTCGAGCGTGTTCTTGAAGCACTCCACGAGAAGTTCCACGCACTAAAAAACTAAGATTTGCATGTTCTAAGATAGAGTGATGAAAATATGTCCAAGCTAAATCATCTAAAAGTTTAGAGTCTCCTATAGCATTTAACTCATCACACATTTCATCATCTGGCATTTGGTATTCTATCTTTTTAACAACTTCATTTTCACTATTTTCAAAGCTGTCATAACAAGTTCGAGCAGCACTCTCAGCCACCCCAATCCCAGTATCTTGAAGAAGGACTACTTCAGGTTTACTATACTTTATGCCATACATCTCTTCCATCATCTATCCTATTTATTCATCTCTAAAATCTTTTTTACACTATTTTGGATAATTTCTAAACGCTCATTAATAACATCTTCAACTATATAGAGGTCAACTCCCTCATAATCATGAGCTATAAAGTTTCTCAACTCATAACTACCTTTAATATCTTCTTTTTCGAAGTAGGAAAGTAGTTCAAGTTCACCATTGTGCAAAAGTTTGTCAAACTGTTCTGCTATTGAAGTTAAATGCATCAATATTGAAGCTCTTGAGTTTTGTTCATCTTCAAGTGCTTTTATGACAGAACTTTTTTCACTTACAATGGCATTTATAAAAGCTATCTTCTTCTCTATAGCTCGTACTCTATCCAAGGCTTTTTCATTAAACATATATTAAATCTTTTAAAATAAACTTTTTCACAGAAGCACTACTATCTAAATCAAATATATCACTATTTTTATGAAATTTTTCTCTAATGAGTTGTTTTATATACGAAACGAGCTCAAAGTATTCATAGGCTGTTCTCGTTTGTAAGTAATTTTTTTCTTTCTTTATTGCGAGATCAATATCACTATAAACACCTGCTTCATCCCTAGCATAGCTTCCAAAAAGAGCCAGATGAGATATACCAGCATTAGATAGTTGCTTTTTTATCTCTGTTAAAAAAATAATAATTTCTTTTTTTGTTGCTCTCATAATCATAAATCCAATTTTATTTATTGAATATTATAACATAAGGAGTTTAAAAACTACTTCTGAACGCCATCTAAAACAGGTACAAA
>JALTUB010000158.1 GCA_027047745.1 Sulfurimonas sp. | reverse complement strand
GCATCACAAACTTCTACAAATGCACCAAAATCATCAAAATATATAACATATTTCAAAGAACTCTTCTCTTTCGCTCTTGTTAAAAAACTTTTCTCTTGTTTAAATAGCTCTAACATACTTTTCTCTTTTATTTTATTGAACTATATTATACAATTTTTTTGAATATAAGATGCTATAATATTCAAATGAATCATAAAAGTAGAAAATACAACAGACTCATAGCTGATGAAACGATAGAGGATTACTCCTTACGGTATGCTCCAAAATCATTTCGTAAGTTTTCAGAACTTCTTATAGCCAATACAGCCATCGGTAGTATCTCTTTTTTAGCCTTAGAGGCTATTGGAGCTGGGATAGGACTTCAGTATGGATTTAGCACAGGTATTTGGGCGATTTTTGTTGCTTCTCTTATTATTTTTATCACTGCCTTACCCATTAGTTACTATGCCGCAAAGAACAATATTGACATCGATTTGATCACAAGAAGTGCTGGATTTGGGTATGTTGGTTCTACTTTTACCTCCCTTATTTATGCCTCTTTTAGTTTTATTTTCTTTGCACTTGAAGCCTCTATTATGGCACAAGCTTTAGAAGTATATTTTGGTTTACCTCTCTCTTTAGGCTATCTTTTAAGCTCTTTAGTCGTTATTCCTCTAGTTTTTTATGGCATAACTGTCATAAACAGACTACAACTCTACACACAACCTCTTTGGGTAAGTATGATGATTATTCCTTTTGTGGCAATCCTTATAAAAGACCCTCATGCACTTGATACTTTTAGCACTTTAAAAGGTTCTATCTCTCATAGCGATAGCTTTGATTGGTACTATTTTGGTTTTGCCATAGGTATCTCCCTCTCTTTGATTGCACAGATTGGTGAACAAGTTGATTATCTTCGTTTTATGCCACCACTCACGCAAAAAAATCGTTTTAAGTGGTGGTTTTCAGTGTTGAGTGCTGGTCCAGGGTGGATTATCTTAGGATTTTTAAAACAGGCTGGAGGTATGTTTCTTGTAGCTATTGCCATGTATGGTGGCTACTCTGCACTTCAAGCCAAAACCCCCATAGAGATGTATAGCAATGGCTATAGCTTTGTATTTGATAACCCTGCACTTTCTCTTAGTGCAGCTACTCTTTTTGTTCTTATCTCTCAAGTGAAAATCAATGTCACAAATGCCTATGCAGGAAGTCTTGCTTGGTCAAACTTCTTCTCTCGTATCACACATTCACACCCTGGTCGTGTTGTTTGGATGGTTTTTAACATTGTCATTGCCCTTTTACTTATGGAGTTGGGTATTTTTGATGTCTTAGAAAAGATTTTGGGACTCTACTCAAACTTTGCGATTGCTTGGATTGGTGCAATTTTTGCTGACTTAGTTATAAACAAACCCTTAGGACTTTCACCAAAGATTGCCGAATTTAAACGAGCTCATCTTTTCAATATAAATCCTGTTGGTGTTGGCAGTATGGGTATCGCTTCTTTTATCTCGGCACTTGCTTTTATGGGAGTATTTGGTGCTTATGCACAAAGTTATTCTGCACTTATAGCCATGAGTATAGCTATAATCCTTGCTCCTTTTATTGCATGGCTTACTGGTGGAAAGTATTATATAGCAAGAGAGAACGAACTCAATCTCAAAGCAGGAACTCATTATGTTTGTGAGACCTGCAACCACACTTACGAAAAAGAAGACCTTTC
>JALTUB010000157.1 GCA_027047745.1 Sulfurimonas sp. | reverse complement strand
ATTAAGTTAGTTTAGGTTATAATATGGCTATTCATATCACTTCTTTGTTTAAGGGGAGCCTCTCTCTCCCCTTTTTTTAAGTGATGAATGAGAGCTTTTTAATATGGAGTAGTAGCCAAAGGTAGTCTATGACCTGCTAACCACTACTCCGTATTAAAGGGCTTTGTTGAGTTAGCGAACATAGACACTTCACTTACTCCCCTTTAAATTAATAGTCTGAAAGCAAAAAAAGATGAATAGTTATAATAAAAAAGATGCTATAGAAAAAATACAAAAGCTAAGGAAATACGGACTGCCTAATATTCTTAATATAGGTGATAATATCCGAATTGCTTATACTTTTTCAACATATAATGGTTGCTTAATATGTGTTGATAATAACGGAAATATTATGAACAAAAAAGAGATGCAAAAAGTAGTAGATTATTTTACCTACTCCATAAAAAATATAGATGAGCAATCAATAGTTGATGCACAAATAGAATTTTTATTAGAAGCAATTAATGATTATAATAAGCCTATAAAATCGGAGGCTAAGAAAACAAAAAAAGGTTATGTTTATTTAATAAAAGGAGAAAATGGAAGATATAAAATTGGTTTTTCTATTGACCCAAAAAGAAGAAATAAAGAACTTTGTTTGTCTAGTTCTGAAAAACATACGCTAATACATTCATTTTATCGTATAGACCCCTATTTAGCAGAACAAGAATTACACAAAAAATTCTATTCAAAAAGAACACATACAGAGTGGTTTAATTTATCCATCAAAGATGTTTCTTTTATAAAGGGCTTAAAAGATGAAATATAATATCAATATTAATCAAAAAGCAATTATAGAAAACAAATTATCTATTATAGAGTATGCTATCTTAGATGTAATTTCAACCGCTCCTACTTGGTGTTCAAATATAACAATCAACAATATTGTTTATTATTGGATAGCCAGGCAAAAGTTAGCAGAAGAGCTAAAATCATTTAATTTAAAGCCTGATACAGTTTATCGTCATTTAAAAAAATTAACTAAAAAAGGCTTTTTGAATTATACGAAACACAGTAAAAAAGACTGTATAAATCTAACTACAAAATCAAAAAAAATGTTCAGCTCTACTATGTCGGAAATAAATCCAAATTACTATGTCGGAAATAAATCCGAAAAAAACTCGGAAATAAATCCGACATATAATAATACTAAAGAGGATAATAATACAAACACTTACTTACTTGCTCTTTTTGAAGAATTCTGGAAAACATATCCAAAGAAGAAAGCAAAAGAGAATGCTAAGAAATCATTTATAAAAGAGAAGAATATACCTAAAAATATTATTAGCATACTTGAAAAACATAAAAAGACAGATCAATGGTTAAAAGATGACGGTAAATATATACCTTATGCCGCAACTTGGATTAATCAAAAGCGATGGGAAGATGAGATTGAAGAGAAAAAAAGCTGGTTAGATGATTATGAGGAAAAATAATGATAAACAATGTTTCAAGAGTAGAAAAAACAATATTAGGGACTATCCTTATAACTGCTGAATATGGCAATGAAGTTATAAAGGTAGATCCTAAATATTTCATTAATCCGTTTCACAAAAGAGTTGCTAAAAAAATTAATGAGTCAATAGATGATAATACTATTAGCATATTATATTATTATTTAGAAGATAAGTGTGTTGGTACAAGCTTTGAACAAATGTTCATCGATTTAATAT
>JALTUB010000156.1 GCA_027047745.1 Sulfurimonas sp. | reverse complement strand
AGTTTATAATATATGAAAGAAGATGAAATAGATTTAAGAGAGTTATTTTTAACACTAAGTAAGCGTAAAAAATTTATTATGATATTTACAACAATAGTAACATTGCTGGCAATGGTTTATGCATTTAGTAAAACACCTGTTTATGAAGAGGATGCCATTGTAGAAATCGGTAATTATTTGAAACCAAATATAAATAATAATAAAATTACTTATAAAAAAACTGCACTTGATAATGCTGTACAATTAACAAAAGAATTAAATGTTATTTTTGTTGATATGCATAAGAATGATAAGGATGCACCAGCAAAGATCGCTTCAATAACTGTTCCTAAGAAACAAAATGATTTTATAGAGATAAAAGCTGAAGCTATTTCAAACGAACTTGCAACTAAAAAGATAAATGAGGTAATTACTTACATACAGACAAAACATCAGAAAATTCTTGATGATGTAAGCAAAAGGCGTAAATTTGAAATAGAAAATATTGAAAGAAAGATTCAAAATATAAAAAACAAAGAGACAGTCCTTTTAGATAATAAGATAAAACTTCAAGAAGATAGTTTACATAACTATGCAAAACAAATTAAATCGATAGAAAAAAACTTTAAAGTTATAAAAACTAAAAATCCATCGTTGGCTGCTTTAGAATTAATGCAAAAAAGAGATTTATTGGATTTTATATTGAAGTCAAATTTACAATTGATTGACTTGCGAAATAAAAAAGAAAATTTAAATACTAACATCATTTGGGACTTAAGAGAGAAGAAAAATATTTTAGCATCAATGCTACTTCCACACAACTATAAAAATTCTCATATAGTTGGTTCAATTTTAACAAATGATTATCCTATTAAACCGAAGAAAAAGCTAATAGTTATAGTTGCTTTTATCACTGGCTTAATTTTATCTGTATTTTTAGTATTTTTCTTAGAGTTTATTAAAGGTTTTAAAGAACTAGATGCCCCACAAACTTAGACATATTATCCATAATCTCTGAGCCTTTTCTAAAGCTCAGTCCACAGGCTTCATAGGCAAAAAATACTCCTGCTTGGTATTTTTCTCCATTGCTATCTTGTGGAAATTCTACATACTCTTGATAGACCTTTTTATAGTTATCATAAGGTCCGTCAGTTTTTTCTATCAAGTGGTTATTTTCATCAATTATCGCTGTATTAGCACCTTCTCTACCAAAAACTGACTTCTCAACTTGTTTGGTGTTTTGTAATGGCTCGTAAGCAGTTTTAAGGAGATATGGAGAATCAGGAAACAAATCATATAGTATTTTTAACATACCTTTTGACTGAAAAAGTAATGTATATGCTGGGTTAAGTATTATTGCTTTTTGGTTTTGCATGATATTTGTTAGCGATGTTGCTAGTTCTGGCTCATCATGAGCTATATCTTCCCAAGGGTAAAGTTTGAACCAATACTCATAAATATTTCCATCAGCATCATAGATACCATCTTCATCAAAATGTGTATTTTCTAAGTATTCAAAAGCTGTATTAAAACCTGCATCAGTTGCCATTTGCTGTAGAAGTTTTGTTGTAGCTTCCTCCTCTTCATTGTTTGAAATGGAAGAAAAAAGGATTTTCCAGCCATCATATTTGTTGTCAAACTCTTTGGTGTCTTCAAAAAGAGTGATTAGTCTTTTAAAATTATCGCTTATAGATTCATAAATAGTATTAAACTGCTTATTTTCATCCAGATTGTTATGCTTAAGTATAGCCCACTGGAGTAGGGCACTTTCATATAATGAAGTCGGTGTATCAGCATTGAACTCTATAAGTTTTATATCTTTGCCATCAATCCCACCAGCTAGGTCAAAACGCCCATAAATATGCCAGTGAACATCATTTTCCCAACTCTTTTTTATGCTATGGACTAGATTAAATGGAATCCCCAAGTCAAAGAAAAGATCATGGTCTATAACATACTGGGCAGCTTGAACATACATATCATAAATCGTATTTGTTGCAGTATAATAAGCCTCAGCTTCATCTTGTGAAACCTCTACAAGTTCATTACTTATATATTTACTTCCATCACTATCTGTGTGCCAATTAAAGCCAATCTCTTCTAGTTTTTCATCTGAGATAGGATTTACTTTTTTTAACTTTACCATCTATTAACCACCAAAAAAACCACCACTTCTTGATGAACTTTTACTAGATCCACCAAAAAAACTTTTTCTGCTTGAAGATGTTTTTGAAGCTTTACCAGCAGCTGAACGACTGTAAGCACTTCTATTGGATGTTGTTGCATTTCTTGAGAAATTTTTGTTGTTCATGAGCGAGTTTGCTATCATATTTCCCATAAGTGAACCAGCTGCCACAGCTAAAATAGTTCCTGCTAAACCCATTCCCTCACCACTGTTTTGTTGTGTTGTTTCACTTGTGCCATTTTGAACTTTTTGATACTCTTGCTCGGCTAAAGCTTTCATCTCATCTTCATTCATGAACCGTTCAGTTACATGCCCATTTGCATCTTTTTCTCGAATAATCGCACGGTTAGGACCTTTAGTCGGCATCTCTTCTACCACAACATATTTTCCATTTGCTTGTTTCTCTATGACAAGGTATTTATTTTGTTGTTTCTCTTGAGGTGCTTCACATCCTGTTAGAATACTCATCATAGCTATTCCAGCACTACCTAGTCCAATTCCACTAGCTATTGATGATATATATTTATTATTTGCCATTTAGTTCTATCCTTATTTATTTTTAATCAATCTTTTTTTATCTAAAATTATAACTTTTTTAAGTTCATGGTCATAAAATGTTATATTTTTTCTTCCATCATAATATATATCTCCGATGTAAGTATGTTTAGTATCTTGAAGCGTGATATTTTTTGTCATCAATAATGACTCCCCAATACTTTTTCCGATAGGTTTTATCAAACTTAAACTAACAGTGACAAAAAGTATTGCTAGTACAATAGTGCTTATTTTATTGTTATCAATATAAATCATAATATAGCCTATCAATATACTACAAATCGTGTAAATATAAATATTTTGATGATCAGCAAATAAAATATTATAGTATAAATCAATATTGTAAAAGTCAATATAATTTATCTTGATACCCAAAAAAAGAAAAAAATCTAAAATAAAAGTAAAGAATACACCAGTTAAGAGTGCTTGAAAAAATTTAGTCATCGTAATTTCCTCATCTTTTTAGAGTTTATTTTTAAAAGAGTTGAAGCCTTTCCTTCATGAAAGGACTCTTTGTCTTCTATGATTATATCAGCTTTTTCTTCACAAAACAGTCTGTTAAAACTTTTTGATGTTTCATTTGCAGATGTAGAATAGTACCACTCTGCATTTACTAAGCTAGAATTTACTTTATGATTTGCAACTCTAAAAGCTATGTTTTTCACTATGAAAGTTGTTTTATTTGAGTGTCGAACCTTTGATTTATGAGCGTTTGGAACTCTGTTTTTATCTTTTTTGAAGCTTGTAAAATTTGGATATACTTTTATAAATGCTTTGGAAGTATCTCTTGATTTTATCTCATGAAGTCTTTTCTCGTTTTGAGATAAAAAACCGACAGTTGTGTCGGTTTGTATTAATATTACGCTCACTATCTTATAAGAAAATCTTGTAATGCAGTTGCGTTTGACCAAGAGTCATCACCCATCTCATCAAGAGCAAGTATAAGAGCTCTTGCAGCGCTAAGTGTAGTGAAATATGGTATGTTTCTCTTTAGTACCTCTTGACGGATGACAACAGCATCCTTTTTAGATGTATTGTTATCAGAAGTGTTGATTGCCATTGCTATCTCGTCATTTTTCATGCTATCTTCGATATTTGGACGACCTTCAGATATTTTAAGAACTAACTCACAAGGGATATTTGCTTCTTCTAAAACAGCTTGTGTTCCTTTAGTTGCTACAAGTTTAAACCCATGACCTACCAGTCCTTTACCTATCTCTGCCGCATGTTGTTTATCTGTATCTACAAATGACAAGAAACAAGTTCCACCTGTCGGTATTTTATTTCCAGCAGAGAGTTGAGCTTTTGCAAAAGATACACCAAAGTTTTTACTGATTCCCATTACTTCACCAGTTGATTTCATTTCAGGAGAAAGAACCAAGTCTGCACCAATAAGTTTATGGAAAGGAAAAACAGCTTCTTTTACTGAAACATGACCTTTTAACTTTGGTTTTAGTAAGCCATTTTTTTCTTGAACTATGTCATATTTGTTATAAAAGTCCAAAGAACTTCTAAGAGTTTCGCCCAGCATAACGCGAGTTGCAACTTTAGCAAGTGGCATACCTGTAGCTTTACTTACAAAGGGAACTGTACGAGATGCACGAGGGTTTACTTCTATAAGATATATTTCATCTTGATAAATAGCATACTGAACATTCATAAGTCCTATAACTCCAAGACCGAGCGCTATCTTTTTAGTTTGTTGTTCCACTTTTTCTATCATTTCATCACTAAGGTTTACAGGAGGAAGAGAACATGCACTATCACCAGAGTGGATTCCTGCTTCTTCGATGTGTTGCATAACAGAACCGATATAAACATCCACCCCATCACAGATAGCATCAACATCAAGCTCAATAGCTTGATCTAAAAACTTATCTATAAGAACAGGTGCTTCATTTGATACAGAGATTGCAAGAGCCATATACTCATTTAGTTCCTCTTTTGAGTAAACTATTTTCATCCCTCTACCACCAAGAACAAAAGATGGACGAACTAAAACAGGATAACCCAATTTTTCTGCTATTGGAACTGCCTCTTCTTTTTTACGAGCTAGTCCATTTTCTGGTTGCTTTAGTCCATTCTTTTTAACAAAGTCACTAAATTGTTCTCTATCTTCAGCTAAATCAATAACTGCCGATGGAGTTCCTGAGATATTTGCACCAATCTTTGTAAGAGAGTCTGCAAGTTTTAGAGGTGTTTGCCCACCAAAGTGAACTATAATGCCATTTGGTTCTTCATTTTCTATCACTTCACGAACATGCTCAAAATCTATTGGTTCAAAATACAAAACATCAGAAGTATCATAATCAGTAGAGACAGTTTCAGGGTTACAGTTATACATGATACACTCGATATCCATCTCTTTTAGAGCAAAGGCAGCATGAACACAACAGTAGTCAAACTCTATACCTTGACCTATACGATTTGGTCCACCACCAAGTATGAGAACTTTTTTCTTATCGCTTACTCGTTTAGTGACATTTGGAATTTTTGTGATATTTGTTGTTGAGTAAAGATATGGAGTCAAAGCTTCAAACTCAGCAGCACAAGTATCAACTTCATTAAACTCTAAATTTACCTTTAATGATTTTCTTGTAGAGTAAACTTCATTTTCTTCTATATCATGATTTGAGTTTTTAGTTATAAGTTGGGCGATGCGTTTGTCTGAAAAACCATCTACTTTTAAACTTCTCATCTTTTCATCATCAAAAAGAACTTTGTCTGTAACCTTTGCTTCTGATTCTATTAACTCTTTGATCTGATATAAAAACCAAGGGTCAATGGCACAAGTGTCAAACATATCTTCTATGCTCATGCCACGGCGAAAACCTTCTGCTACATAAAGAATTCTATCTGCATTTGGACGGCGAATCTCATGTTTTACAAATTCATCATCTGCATCTATTTCATCAAGACCACAAAGACCAGTCTCTAGTGAACAAAGAGCTTTTTGAAGAGACTCTTTAAATGTTCTACCGATAGCCATAACTTCACCAACTGATTTCATAGATGTACTTAAAGTGCTCTGTGCCTCAGGGAATTTTTCAAATGTAAAACGAGGAATCTTTGTTACAACATAGTCGATAACTGGTTCAAAAGATGCAGGAGTACCAGTTATGTCATTTGTAATCTCATCAAGAGTGAAACCAACTGCTAAAAGTGTTGCTACTTTTGCGATTGGGTATCCAGTAGCTTTTGATGCAAGAGCAGAAGAGCGACTAACACGAGGATTCATCTCTATAACAATCATTCTTCCAGTTTTTGGATCTATAGAAAACTGAACATTTGAGCCACCAGTATCAACACCTATCTCTCTTAAAATATCAAAAGAGGCATTACGCATTCTTTGATACTCTTTATCTGT
>JALTUB010000155.1 GCA_027047745.1 Sulfurimonas sp. | reverse complement strand
ATACTATATCTATAAGTGTGTAAAATTGAAATGTGTACTTAATTCGTCCTATTATGCCACTAAATTGTTTATCAACTCCGATAGCCATATATCTTGCGAGTAATTCAACTATAAAGAGAAGCACGGTAACGGTATTAATATGTATTAAAAATGTGCTTATACTTTTATCAACATTGAAAAAATATGGTATTGAAAACGAAGCTATATTAACAAGTATATTTAATAAGATAAGTTTTTGTACTAAGTATCCATGCTTAACAAGGTGTGGTCTCTCTAGGGTGTTGTAGAGTTGTTTTATCAAATCATATTTCCATGTCTTTGTAACTCGGTTAAAATCCCACTCTGCCCTATACCAATCACTTCAGATCGTATAGTATTGCACTCTTGCAGTGAAGTAGAATCACCATGTACCGATTCATTGCGTATGGTCTGCATTGTTCGCACAAACAAAGGTATTTCGACAAATATAAAATGCTTGAGGGATTTGTTATCTACATGTGTATTTAGAGCGTTTTTTACTTCGTATGATTTAATGATATATGAGTATGTACCAAAATTTGGTTTGTATTCAAGTATATCTTTAAGTATGTAATCTCTTCCCTGTACTGCATAAGGGAAACTCTCCAGTGCTTTATCATACGCCATAAGGTACTTAAAAAGCTCTCTCATAAAGCGATAGAGCTCTAGCTCTACCGCTTTTGAGTATTTAACTACTACGCTGCTAAAATCGTATAAAGGGTTATTCCTGTTTTGCATATACTCTAGCTCTGCACTAATGATGTTGTCTTGGGAGTTTGGAGCAAGAGAGTAAAAGGCTGATGAGCCAAAATTAAAGTCTATAAGGCTTTTCTTCATCTCTATATGTTCTTGAGATTTGAAAATATCTGTATAGTATTTATAGTTTACATCCTCTTTTTCAAAGTAGTTAATCTCTTCTTTCATAGTCACTTGCATAGGGTAGATATAAGGATTGCCGTATATGGCATAGGTATGATTGTTATAATTGACTGCTTTGAAATTTGCGAGTATCTTATCTCTTATGCTCTCGAAGTCTTTGTGGGCTATGAGGCGTAAATCATCAAAAACGAACCAGTACTCTACATCTAGCTCTTGATAATATGCCGGTGTTTTAATAAACTTGATGTCTTTGTTTACAGAGATAACATTTGCGACATACATACTGTTATAGTCAGTCAAAAAGAGCTGAATAGGAGCTTCTTTTGAGGCATTGTTGCCAATAGTGTTGAGCTTCTTTTCATTTGGGTGTTCTTGGTCATTAAGCTTTGAACGAACTTTTCCAAATGCTGTCACTCCGTTTTCTTTCAGGAGTGAGAGATGGTCTTCTATTACTGTTTTGTTGTAGTATGGGTTGTAGAGGATTATTAGATTTTTCATAAATTTTTATTTTTATTAAAACAATTGATTTAACAATCCTTGCAAAGCTTCTTTTTGTTCTATTAAAGTATTGTTGTCTTGATTTAATTTTTTAGATGAATCTTTAAAACTCATAATGAGATTATTAAATAAATCGTTTGTCATATCATCAATACTATTGAATAAACTAGACTGAATTTGATCCGCTACTGTTTCTGCACTATTTTTAGCCCCAAGAGTACGATTTCTTTCATCCTCAATCATTTGTTGATGCTCTTTATTTGCACTATATATATTATAAGCTTCCATTGCAACACTCACACCTATTGCGGCTTTTCCAGCAGCTTTACTAATCCAT
>JALTUB010000154.1 GCA_027047745.1 Sulfurimonas sp. | reverse complement strand
GTTTTTGCAGAGTATTGATATGCATGAATTTTGTTAAGAGGATATTGGCTACTATCCATAATAGCACTTGATATTGCTCTAAATGTTCCACCAATTCCTACAAGAGTATCTATATCTATATCATCAATAAATGAAAGTTGAGAGTCTATGTACTTAATTGCACCAGATATATCTCCATTATCAAAATACAACTCTTTAAGCCTTACTGTACCTAGCTTTAATGATATGGTATCGCTTATGTTTTTGTCTTTTATGATAGATAGTTCAGTAGAACCACCACCTATATCTATACTGAGTCCAGAGCTTATAGCTGGTAAGAGGTTTACACATGCAATAGAACCAAAATAAGCTTCTTTTTCACCAGATATTATTTTGATATTTAGTTTTAGTTTGTCACTTACTTTTTTTAGGAAATCTTTTTTGTTTGGAGCATCTCTAAGTGCAGAAGTTGCAACGCATAAAACTTTTCTAACCTTAAAAGAGTTTGCAACTGTTATGAAGTCATGCAAAGCATCAAATGCTCTTTGCATTGGAATTTCTTGAAGATTTCCATCATGCTTATAAGCATGTTCTGAGATACGAACCTTACTTTTACCTTCATGTAGTAGATGAAAAGCATAACGAGAACTTTTTTCAAAGATAACCATTCTAACAGAGTTAGAACCTATGTCTATGACTGCAACTCGCTTTGCCAAAGCCTTACTCTTCTATATTTAAGTTTTTTAGTTTAAATTGTAGTTCAGCAATCGATTCGATATTGTCTTTATCTGGAACTATACAATCTACTGGACAAACAGAAATACAAGCTGGTTCATCATATATGCTAACACATTCAATACATCGGTCAGGGTCAATAAAATATATTGGGTCACCCTCTTCAATCGCAGTAGTAGGACACTCTTCTCTACAAGCATCACATGCTATACATTCATTATTTATTATTAGAGCCATTAAAAAACCTTATGTTATATACTTTTAGTATTTAGTGACCGATTTATAACAAAATTAACCTTTATTGTTTTTGAAATTTTAATTTTTAAGAGGTAAGATGCAAGAAAGTTTAGAATTTAGCTGAAGAGAGGCTATTGTTCCATCTATATCATCTTCTCTGTTTCTTATATTTATATTCGCTCCAAGAGCATCTGCAGCACTTTTTGCCAAAAATAGACCTAGTCCAACACCAGATTTATTTCCTTGTCTTTTAAAAGGAGCAAACAGATCAACTGTGTTATCGATACCACATCCCTCATCAATAACTTCAACAAGTAAGCCAACATCATCTTGAGAACTTTTTAGTTTTACAGACTTTCCTTCCGGCGTAAATTTAAGAGCATTTTGAAGAAAGTTTTGTATGATTTGGTTGAGTAGTCCAACTTGAATACTTGCCATAAATACACTTGGCTTAAAATCCATAACAAGTTTTTTATTTTGGTTTGCTGCTAGTAAGTTAAAATCATCTGCTTTGTTTTTTAATATTTCTATAACATCTACTTCGACAGGTTTATCAAGTTGTGCTCCCTCTTGTCTACCTATATTTAGTATATTTGAAACTATTACATTCATTTCATCTATTGTTTTGTTAGTGACATTTAATGCTTCTATATACTCATCTGGAGTTCGTTTTTTTATTAGGGTAACTTGGTTTTTTAACTTTATAACTGCGAGTGGTGTCTTTAGCTCATGAGCTGTTCCGATGAAAAGCTCTTTTTGATATTTGACAAAGTTTTGAATCCTTGAGATAAGGTGATTTATGGTTAAACCAAGTGGCTCAAACTCTAAAGGTAACTTTTCAATATCTATAGGTTTTATAAGATGCTCATTCATATTTGAAAGCTTTGCGTTAAGTGTTTTTACTGGTGCAACAAGCATTTTTGATAAAGCAATAGCATAAACTATGACGAGTAAAAACCCTGCAAGGTTTATGATGAAAATATAGTGTAAAATTTTGTCAAGTAATTTTTTTGTAGGTGTTATATCTTTTGTGACCTTGAGATAAGTCATATTGTCTAAGTTGTACGGATAGATGATTGTTAAATAAGTTTTTTTCTTCTCTGTTTTTTCATATATGTTTATATCTTTATGTCTAGTTTTTAGTTTCAACATCTCTAAGTTTAGGGATAAAAAGTTTTGATTAAGTGTTTCATCATTCAGTTGTGTGATTGCTTTGTTGTCTAGTACATTTTTTGCATATTGTATTAGTTCATTATTTTTCTCTTCGTAGATAGAGTTTTCTATGTAAAAGTACAAAATAGATGAAAATATAAGGATAAGAGAGATGGAAGCAAAAATTAATTGAAATAAAAATTCTTTTCTAATACTGCGTTTAGCAAACATGATAAATATCCTTAATCTTTGTTAAAAGTACCTAAGCATTATAACAAAGATTAAGAAAAAAGTGGTTTAGTTTACTTCTTTAGGAAAGCAAAATCTATAACCACGACGACGAACAGTTTCAATAGTTGTAATCTCTAATGGTTTATCCATTTTTTGTCTAATCTGGTTAATTGCAACTTCGATTACATTTGGAGTTACTAACTCTGGTTCTTCCCAAATAGCATCAAGAAGTTGCTCTTTTGAAACGATTTGATCACGATGACGAGCTAAGTGAGTAAGAACCTCAAATGGCTTACCCTTAAGTTCTATCTCTTGTTCTTTGTAGATAATTTTTTCTTCTTCAGGATTTATTGTTAAATCTTCAATCTCAATAATATTACTCCCACCAAAACGAAGACGAGCCTCTATACGAGCTATAAGAACATCAAAATCAAATGGTTTTCTGATATACTCATCAGCACCAGAACGAAGTGCTTCTATTTCGCTTTCATTGTCGTCTCTAGCAGAAAGTACAACTACTACTGTTTTTGGTGTCTTAGTTTTAATATCATTAATAATATCTACTGAGTTTCCATCTGGAAGCATCCAGTCCATAAGCACTAAATCATAGTTTCGTATATCAAGATAATATTCACCATCTTTAAGTGTTTCAACAACATCACTTTGGTAACCAAACTCTTTTAGTCCCTCTGCTAACATCTTATTTAGTGTAACTTCATCTTCAATAATTAGAATTCTCATTAATTGTTTCCTGTGTAAAAAATTTGTGCGAATTATATCATACTTTTAGGTTAATTTAAAGTTTATTTCAATTTTCTTTAAAAAAAGATAAAGTTTAGATTAAGAATTGAAATTGCTGAAGTTACTAACACTTACCGTGCAGTCGGGTAATATAGAAGATTTTGTGATTTTTAAATATAAAGAGTCAATAGCTAAAAACTCTTTTTTAAGAGAATGGGATATATCATTTAAAGCATCTTCAATAAGAAGAAATTTATTGTTTATCATACTTGTTTTGATGAAGTTTACAACTTTAGCATAGTCTAAAAATGATTTATCAAAGGTATATTCTATCTCTACATTTATGATTACATTTTGTTTTGTCGTTCTTTCAAAATCTAAAATCCCAATAATACATTGGAACTTCAAATCTTCAATATAAATCTTCATTAAACAACGCGTTTTTCTTCACCTTTAAAAAGGCGAATGATATTTGGTATGTGTTTGTAAAATAGAATAAATACTATCAATACTACTGGTGCATGAGCCATATTTGGATGAATATAAAAGCTAGAAACTAAAAGTGAAAGAACACCTGTTAAAGATGAAACAGAAGATATTTTTAGTGTTTTTGCTAAAACTCCCCAAACAATAAGTGCTATAAGTGTCTCTAGTGGAAGCATAAACATCATGACACCCATACCAGTTGCGATGCCTTTTCCACCTTCAAAGTTTAAGTAAGGGGAGAAACAGTGACCAATGACTGCTAAAACTCCTATACCCCAAAGTGTTGCTTCACTCATCCCCATAAAGTAAGCCATAGCCAAAACTGACATACCTTTTAAGGTATCAAGAGCTAAGGTTGCAGCTCCAAGTTTTTTTGCTAAAGATGGGTTTGTCTCTTTAACAACTCGTAAAACATTAGTCGCTCCAATGCTTTTAGAACCACTTGCTTTTATATCTACTCCAGCAAATTGCTTAGCAAGTAAAAGACCAAAAGGAATACCACCAACTAAATAAGCTACTATAAAAAATTGTACATTTGCATTAAATAAAAAATCCATAAATCACCTTAATATTTTTAATGATGATATTTTACTATTTTAATGGTAAAATACCTAATAAATGAAATAAAAGGCAAAAACATGTGGGATATTTTACTGTTTAATAGGTTTATAACTCAGGATATATTACTGTTTTTATATTATGTTGGAGTTTTCGCTTTGCCTGTTATAATCTTTTTATCAAGAGATTATCTTATTCAAAATATTTCTTTGCTAAAAAAGATAGATGATAAGATACAAAAGAGTTTAAATTTAAAAGAAAAAGCACTTTTAGTAGTTAGTTTTTTTGTACTACTTATCTTTTTTGAACTTGGTTGGAGAACTATGTTTGAGATCATCATAGGTTATTTTGATATGCATGATTATCTTTTTGAACTATCCCAAAAACATTAAGATACCATCTAGTCTTTTTTTGTTGTTTTGTAGATAAAGCTAAATACTTCTGCAACTGCTTTATAAAGAGCTTCAGGGACTTCTTTGTCTATCTCTACCTTTGATAAAAGTTCGATTAGGTCTTCATCTTTTTTTATTGGCAAGTCATTTAATTCTGCGATTTTTATGATGTTTTTTGCTACTTCACCTTCACCTTTTGCTAAAACTCTAGGTGCATTCTCTTTATCTGTATCATATCTTAGAGCAGCTGCTTTTTTCATCCTTTTACCTCAAAACCGATATTTATATTTTCATTACTTACATCATAAGGGGAGGGTGCTTTTTTCTCTTTTATGTCCAAAAGCCTTATCTCTCTTGGTGTGATGTTGCTCTCTATCAAAGAAGAACGAAGTGAAGAAAGCTTATCTTTTACCATCTCTTTTAAGCTAGAAGAGTTAGAGTATATATGTAGATTTAACTGATTTTTGTCATACATAGTAAGTTTGAGATTTAACTCTCCATACTCTTTAAGTTTAAGGTCAATATCTACATAAAATCTTTTTTGTGAGTCTTTATGAATGTTGATATGCCCCTCTTTCATCTGCTCCCAAGAAAAAGGAACGAAAAGTGAAGATGCGTTTGAGAGGTGTGAAACAAGTTGGTTATAGTCTATTTGCAGTGCTAATTTGTCTATATATTTTAAAACTTCTTGTCTGTTTGGAGAGTCTGATTTTGTTATCTCATCACTTGCTTTGTTGAGTATGGCTTTTAAATCATGATTGATTATCTCTTTGATATTATTGTTTGTAGATAGTTGCTCTTTACTTGTAAATTGTAGTAACTTGTTTATATTTGTTATAACATCTTTAGAATTTATTATGTCAGTTTTATTGATAGGATTTTCTTGATGAACTTGTAATCTCTTAACTACATCTTTGATACTCTTTCCTATCTCTTGAAGTTGGTTTTGATTTTCTTGTAAAATTTGTACTAAAGCTCTGTTGGAAGCTCCTTTTATGGGTTGTGAGTTCAATATATCGCTTAACTTTTCACTTAAAACTGTTACATTAAATATCTTACTTTTATCTAGCGTTTTTGTGAGTGATTCTAAAATATTTTTAAGCTCAACCTGAGGATTTTGAACATTTTTTAGTTTTGATTCTAAAAAGAGACCACTATTATCAATCTTCTGTTTTAAAATTGATGGAGACACATCTTTTATATCCACCAAAAAACTTTTCAGTTTGTTTTGGATAGGAAGCATCTTTTTATCATTTTTAAGAGTAGATACCAAATCCTTAAGTGTGTCAGAAATCGCACCTAAGTTTTTAAGTGTAGGATTGTTTTTTACAAGATTTAAAAGAGCTTTGTCAGAGCTAGAATCATTTGCAGTTTGTTTAAGTAGAGTATTGATGATTGATTTTAAATCCTTTGACTTAGATATATCTTGTGAGATACTTTTAAGCTCCAAAGGTGTTGCATTTTTTATAACTTCTGATAGAGCTTTGTTTGTATTTGTAAGTATAATATCAAGTTGTTTATTTGAAACTAGATTTATCATTCTTAGAGTATATCATAAATTAGCGAAAATTGACTCTTTTTATGGGTGGTTTATATGTTTGGTCTTTACC
>JALTUB010000153.1 GCA_027047745.1 Sulfurimonas sp. | reverse complement strand
CGTTATCCAAAAAATATTACTAAAGTATTTACTGAAACTAAATCTGATATAATTTATAAAACAAAAAGAGAAGATATGACAATAAAAGAAGCAATATTAAAAAGCCTAGGAGATTTGCATAAACTTTTAAATCATAATGAAATATATAAACATATCATTAACCAGAAATATTATGACTTTGGAGATGCAAAAACACCTGCAGCAACAATTTCTGCACAACTTGGTGATTTTATTAGAAAAAATGACTCAAGAGTCAAACGGATAAAAGGGAAACAGTCTCAATATTTTTATTATTTGGCAAAATATGAACAAGATTTAAATCTCAATGAAATCACTTCTGCGAATGCAGAAAAATCTGAGTCAAAACAACTCAAGAAAAAACAAACTTATCACGAACGGGATTTGCATAAACTACTTAGCAGTTATCTAAAGAACAAAAATCTATATTCAAAGACAATTTTACATGAAGAATCAAAAAATTCAAAAGATGAACATCAGAAATGGATACATCCCGATATGATAGCAATTGAATTTTTGAACTTAACTTCAAAAGTCAACAAAGCATTTATGAAATTATTAAATAAGTCAGATACTTTTAAACTCACTTCTTATGAGATAAAAAAGGAGATCAATACAGATTATGAGCTTAAAAAATATTATTTTCAAGCTGTATCAAATTCAAGCTGGGCAAATTATGGATATTTAGTTGCATTAGAGATAAATGACAATCTAAAAGATGAGATGCAAAGGCTGAATGAATCTTTTGGAATAGGTATTATCGAACTTACACCAAACCCTTATGAAAGTGAAATACTATTTCAATCAAAATTTAAAGAGCTAGACTTTAAAACAATAGATAAATTATGTATAGTCAATAAAAAATATGAAAACTTTATAGAGCTAACTGAACGAATGCTAACCATTGATGAAAGAAATTATCAATCTGTAGAAAATGAGCTAAGTGACTTTTGTGATAAATATTTTGAAAATGATTCGGAAATTAAAGAGTATTGTAGAAAACATTTTATACCATACGAGGAAGATGAGGGGATAGAATAATGCAAAAACAAGATATTTTAAACTATTTAAAGTCAAACCAAGAATATTATCATAATCAATTTGGAATACAAATCATCGGTCTATTTGGGTCGTTTGCAAGAGGTGAAGCAAATAACAATAGCGATATAGATCTTTTATATAAAATTGAAAAAGACAAAAAATTATCAATGTTTAAATATCTTAAGCTCACTAAACAACTTGAAGATTTTTTTCATAAAAAAATTGACTTAGTAAGAGATGAAACATTAAAGCCACAAATAAAAAGCTACATACAAAAGGATATGAGCTATGTTTAAAAGCAATAGAGATTATAAACTTTATATCAATGACATAGCTGTCGAGTGTAAAAATATTAGAAAATTTACAGAAAACATAACTTATGAAGAGTTTACTGAAAATGTAGAAAAAGTATATGCTGTTGCAAAGGCTTTTGAAAATATTGGTGAGGCTGTAAAAAACATTCCAGAAGAACTTACAGAAATGCATCCTGAAATTCCTTGGAGTGAAATAGCCAAAATGAGAGATGTATTAACTCATCATTATTTTGGTCTTGATGACAGAGTATTGTGGGATACGCTAGGCGAAGATTTTGAAGAATTTGAAAATGCTATCAATAATATGCTTAGTAAATTGGATAACAAAGCCTAGCAGTGAACGCTCGCGTCACTAAAGTCAA
>JALTUB010000152.1 GCA_027047745.1 Sulfurimonas sp. | reverse complement strand
AGTAAAAGCTCTTTCAAAATGTATAAAGCCACCATCAAACTTTTGTGTTTTTGTATGTAAATCTAAAACATCATGATATGACATACCAAGTTTTAAAAAGATAAAATCACCCTCAATACTTAGTTCTTGAGATAATTCTTCATTTATCATAGTTACATCATAGATATTTTTATCCATCTTTTTCCATCTATCTTCATACTTAGAACTTACTGCAATATCTCTGTTTTTGTTGATGTGCAACACAGTTTTGTTAAAAGCTATAAAAGTCTCATACGAATAAGCATAATAATTTTCACTATCTGTTCTAAGTTCAAGTCTTCCATCAACTTTTAAAACACGCTTAGACTCCTCTATAAATGCGGTTGAGATTACTCTTCTATGAGGTTTTTTATCCCATGGAACAGGAAAATGAACATAAATTTTACCTACAATATTTGAGGGAACTAACTCCATAAAAAGTCTAGCATCATAATCAAGTACAAGCAAGTTGTCCAAATTTTGTATGCTTACCTGCTTTAAAACTTGTTCTATAGATGGGCGATGTATTTCAATACCTATAAAAAGTATCTCTGGATTTTGAGCTGCTTGATGAAGCAGATGACGACCAGAACCAAATCCAACTTCTATCCTTACTTCTTTATCTTTTGGAAACTCTTTGGCAAAATATTCTATGTTCTTTAATGCGTTCACTTCTTTTAAATGTACATTTTTTTCCTGCTGTGGAACATTTGATGATAAAACATTTAGCTCTGCTGCCTTTGCATAAGCTAAAAGTGCGCGATGTACATTGTATATAGAGGCAGGTCTTGTTAACTTATCAGACTTGAGCAAAGAACGATTGCCCTCCTCTTTCACAAGTAAAAAGAAATCATCTTCTTCTACTCTTACAGAGATAAGTTGTTCCTCTTTATGATTTGCATTAGTTGCTATAAAGTTAAAAGAAACTTCATCTTCTATATGAGGAAACTCTATCTCCTTAAATTTTTCTATATGCAGATGAGGCATTAATTTTCACTTACATCTAAGTCTGAAACAGGAGAGATAACTTCTGTAGTTTTTCCCGTATTGGATACAGCTGAGACATTAACCTCTTTTTTAGGTTCTATTTGTGATGCTTTCATCTTTTTATCTGACTCTTTTGTTTTAAATTTTATTGCAATACTTGGTTTTGATTTTAGACCATATTTATCAACAGCATAAACAACATAAGTATATGAAGTGCTATCTTCAAGATTAGAATCAACAAACTTCTTTCTTTTGATGTCGGTAAATTCATTTACACTTTCATCAAACCAGCCTTTTTTAGACTTTTTAACAACTGTATAACTTACAGTTCTAGGGTCAACCTTATTCCATACTATTTCTGCTTTATGCCCAACTATATTAGCATTTATAACAGCAGGAGCTGCAGGTTTTGGAAGTGACATACCTTGGATAGAAATTTTTTCATGCTCTGACTCAAGTCCATCTTTATCTACAACACCTACTCTATAAAAATAGCTTTTTCCATCTTCTTGGATTTTATTATCATTAAACACTGGATTATAAAGTGTTGCTACAAGGTCATAACTTCCATCAACACTTTGAGCTCTATAAACATTATAAATCTTAAAATCTTTAACTTTAGTTGGCTCCCATGTAACTTTAATTGCCTTTGGTAGATTTACAGTTGCTTTTATACTTGCTACACTTGTAGGCAAAGCTTTTGTGATTACCTTAACAACTTTACTAGGAGCAGATATAATTCCTGCATAAGTTTTAACTCTTATACGATAATCATAAACATAATTATCTTTTAGGTCAGTATCAATATACTCTGCATTTAAGCGTCCTTTGATAGTAGCCAATTTATCCCACTCTTCTTCTTGAAGAGTTTTTCTCTCTAAAATATACTCTTTTACACTCTGATTTGCATGTGGTCTCCAGATAATTTTAGCAGTTCTAGGCATATCAGTTTGAGCATATATCCACGATACAGACTCTAAAACAGGCAAGGAATTAACAGTAATAAGTTTACTAGGTCTTCCCTCAGCATTTTTACTAAAAGTTTTAAACTGATAATTATATTGTGTACCTGGATTTATATCCTCGTCTGTATAGTGTGTTGTAAATCTATTTTTTATTGTTTTATACTCTTCTAATTCTCCCATAATTCCATTTTTATCAGGAGAACTTTTATAAACATATATCCCTTTAACTCTAGGGTCTTTAAGACTTTTCCACTCAAATGCAACTGCTTGCATATCAGCAACTACACCATTATCAGTTAAAGTAACAACAGGTAGTGTTGAATCTACAACGACCTCATCTTTTGGTAAAGGATTAACTCCTGCACAACCACTAATCAGTAATAGTGAAGCTGTTAATAATAGTGTCAGTTTCCATAATTTCATTTATACTCTCCAAGTTAAATTTTTTATCTATGTTCTCTTTCATAACATCATCAAATTTTGCTGTAAAATACAACTTCTTATTGCTAGTAGGATGTATGAAATATATTATGTATGCATGAAGCAAAATTCGTTCCGATTTCTCTACTTTAGGGCTTAAAGCATATATATGATCACCCAATATATGACGATTAATACTCTCTAAATGAACACGAATCTGATGTGTTCTTCCAGTAAAAAGTTTACAGGCTATCAACTGTGCTTTTTCATCAGAGCTAAGTGCAAGTTGTTTAAACATAGTTTTAGCATATTTTCCATGTTCTAAACCACATGCCATTTTTAGTCTGTTATTTGAACTTCTACCGATATTAGACTCTATGACAGTTATATCATCTTTTAAAGGTGGTGAAACTACTGCTATATAATACCTACCCATACTTTTATCTTGAAGCTGTTTAGACAAAAATTCATGTGCTACATTATTTTTTGCAACTACCATAGTTCCACTTGTGCCTTTATCTAAACGATGGACAATCCCATGTCTCTCTTCACCACTTATTGTAGAGAGTCTAATACCTTTATGTTTTAACCAATCAACAAGAGTTGCCTCTTTTACGCTAGGGGCAGGATGTACTGTTACACCACTAGGCTTATTTATAACTAAAACATCATCATCTTCATAAAGTATCTCAACATCAAAATTAACTTCTAATGCTTTTTTCTCCTTATGTTGTGGAAATTCAACTTTTACAGTCTGATTTAATTTCAATTTAACACCTGGACGAGACACTAACTTTTTATCAACCCAAACACAATCTTTTTTTATTAACTGTGCTATTTGAGAACGGGTTTGTCCTATTTGCGTTGCTAAAAATGTATCTAAACGCTCTATATTTTCACAAATATACTCTTTTACTTCTATCATTTACTAACCTTTATGTTACAATTCTCTTAAAAATATTTGGAGTTATTTACTTGTGGAGATTTGATAAAAGTATTTTAGCACAATTTGACTTTTTTTCTATAATATTAGTCATACCTTTAGTAATAATTTCCAATTGGCTTATAGGAGAGGTAGTTCCTGCTTTAGCTGATAAACAATTAGCTTATGTAGGTGTTGCAGCTTTAACATATCTTGGTATTTTTTTATTGCCTATAAGGCGTATGAGTTGGCTTATTCCACTTATATACTGGTTAAACATTGGACTACTTATAGCAGTTGAGTTTTTTGGACACTCCCGTCTTGGAGCGCAAAGATGGATAGATATTCCATTTATAAACGCAACTATACAACCATCAGAGTTTGTAAAACCTGCACTAATATTGATGTTAGCATATCTGATAAGCAAGAAACCTCCTGCCTTTGGTGGTTATGGAGTAAAAGATTTTTTAAGACTTAGTTTATATATACTTCTTCCATTTGTTCTAATCGCAAAAGAACCAGACTTAGGTACTGCCATGGTTTTACTCCTTATTGGATATAGTGTTTTATTTTATATAGGAGTTTATTGGAAGATATGGGTATTTATATTTGCTATAGTTATTATATTCTCTCCTCTTGCCTACAAATTTGTACTTCATGATTATCAAAGGACAAGAATAACAGATTTTTTAAGTGAAAAACCATCATATCATGTGCAACAATCTATAATCGCTATTGGCTCAGGTGGCTGGTTTGGAAAAGACAAAGAAGAAGCTACACAAACGCAAATGCGTTTTTTACCTATTGCTACTAGTGATTTCATTTTTGCATTTGTTGTAGAGAGAACAGGATTTTTAGGTGCTTTAGGACTTATTTTACTCTATGTCACACTTATACTACATCTTTTTAGTCTTAGTATTTTCAACAAAGATTATTTTATCAAGGTTGTTACTGTCTCTATCTCATTTATGATTTTTATATACATGGGAGTAAATATATCTATGACTATAGGTTATGCCCCTGTTGTTGGAGTCCCTCTTCCCATGTTTAGTTATGGAGGAAGTAGCTTTTTAAACTTTATGGTACTTTTTGCCATCATGCAAAATCTTATTGCATTTAGATATAAAGATTTGTATGATGTTAGAGGGACAAAAAGTTTTGTGTAGTACGCTACACAGCACTTTAAAGAAGTTTTAAAGCCTCTTTCACTAATGAAGATGTGTCATCTGAACTGCAAGAGCTTAGAACCTTAGCTATCTTGTCTTTTTTGAAACCTAATGCTTCAAGAGCTTCACTTGCTTGTGCAAATGCTAAAGATGACGACGATGTAGAGTTATTGTCATTTGTCAATAACTCTTCATCAAAGCCAACAAGTTCAACTAAAATACGCCCTGCACTCTTAGGACCAATCCCAGGTACTTTTTTAACACCATTCATATCTTTGTTGTTAATAACTGTAGCAAATTGTGAGGGTGAATAAGTAGAGCATATAGCCATGGCAACCTTTGGTCCAACGCCGTTTATCTTTATCAGTCTCGAAAACATTTTTTTCTCACTCATTTCTAAAAAACCAAAAAGAAGTTGAGCATCTTCTCTTATAATATGTGTTGTATGTAATGAAACATCATCTTTACCAAGAGCTGAAAATGTTTGTAAAGATATAAAAACTTCATAAACTATGCCATTTACATCAACATGAACAAAACTTGGCTCTTTATATACTATCTTACCTTTTAAACCTACAATCATCCTAATTACCTACTCTTTCATAGCTTTGATTTTAAATACACCCTCTTCAACCTCAACAAGACCAAAGATTTTAGCTAGTGAACCCTCTTTTGGCTTATACACTAGTTCTATATCTGGTTTAACTAACTTAAATTTTATTTCATTAAACCCATTCCATCTGTCTCTATTGATAATTCTTGCATTTAGTATATCATCTTGAAATGATTTTGTTTTACTAGATAGTAACTCTAATTTTTCATTTTTAATCTTTAGACTTGCTTCTAAATCCTTCAATTCTATCTGCATATTTTGAAACTGTTTATACTTCTGAACAAATGATGATGGCATTTTTACACCATTTTTTTTGTAATGGAGTAGTCTTTTTTTAATATCCATAAATGAGGCTGTTCCACCTTTAATAAGTTTTTTATATTTTTGCACATCTTTATTTATCTTATTTACATCCACTTTAAGCGTCTTGATTTCATCTTTATTATCATTCAATCCAGATTTTGCATCTTTTCTTATAAGAGGATTGATAGTAAATGTGTTTTCACTACCATGCATTTTTTTAATCTCTATTCTTTGTGATGCAGTTGCTTTTACATGTGATGCACATATATCAATATCTATCTCTTTAGCCTCTATAACTCCACCTAATGCTTGAATAACATCAACTCTATCACCATAAACTTTTCCATGTTCAAGTCTCGTAATGTGTATGTTTTTACCATAAGCGATGCCCTTATGAACATTAATATCAAGTTTATCTGCTGTGATTGTTGCAGTTCTATGAGTTTGCCCACCTATACTTGCTACAAGTGCTTTTACAGTTGCCTTTGATCCAACATTTCCATCTATCTCTATATCTGTGACCTCAACATTCATACCAGTACCAACAGCATCTTTGATGGCATCTGTTTCAGTTACATTTATTGAAACATCAGAGTCTAGCCCAGTTGATATAGAACCAGTAGTTTTAAAACTAATTTCATCAACACCAACATCTGTTTTGACAAGATAAGTATTATTTTCTAAAGCTATATATCCATTTTCATTTGCAATATATTTTATACTATCATC
>JALTUB010000151.1 GCA_027047745.1 Sulfurimonas sp. | reverse complement strand
ATGGATGATGAGAGTGATAGAACACTTGAGGAAATTGGTAAAGAACTGAGCGTTACTCGTGAGCGTGTTCGTCAGATAGAATCAAGTGCTATCAAAAAGCTTAAACACCCTAAAGTTGGTCGCCGACTGAAAAACTATATAGAAGAGTAAAAGAGATTAGATGACCTTTGAACAAGAGTGGTTAGAGTATGATTACAATCCATTTATCTTATTTAATGATAATGGAAAAGTTCTTTCACTAAACGCAGAGGCACAATTTCTTTTAGGCGTTACACATCCAAGAAAAATATTTGAACTTGCTCAAGCATATGCAAATGTTTCGTTTGGATTTAAAACCACTTTTGTAGATTTAGAATTTGGTCGCTATAAATTTTTTGGAGTAACTGTTGGTTATGAAAATGAAAAAGAGGTAGGTATAAAACTATACCAGTCACCAACTTTTAAGTTAAATAAACCAAAACAACCAGATGGCGAACTTACAAATATATTTAGCATAGTTGACCTATGTATTTCAACAAACTCTATGTCTTCTGATATTACCTATAAAAAAGTGTATGACCCAACCATCCCCGAAGTAGTTGTAAATACAAATAAGCTTATCAAAGTTCTAAACAAGATGTATGATTGTGTTCAAGAAAATGAAACGATTACTACAGAAGTTTTTTACAGGATAGGAGAACATATAAAATTTGAAGATAAAAAGTATAGTATATTTTCTATCTCCATAAGTGCAAAAAACATAGATAAAGATAAAAGCGATGAGTTAAAATTCATCGCAGAATCTGGTAGTTGTTACATAGATATTAAAAAGTCATTAACTCTAAATATACCTATGATTACAGCTTAGATACCATATCTTTTGCTGTAAGTGAGCCTATTGCTATCCCTATTAAAAGAGCTGGAAGATAATAATTTAAGCTTAATAGATGATTATTTACAAGTGCTATAAATCCTAATATCAAAAAAGCATAGGGAACAAGTCTAAAAGCAGAGATACTTCCTCTTGCTCCATATTTCATATTTTTAACATTAAGAGTTTTTACTTTTGCTTTTTCTTCTTTAACTATCTGCTTTAAGTCTAATTCTTGGGCATTAGCTTCATTTATAGATTTTTCATCAAAAAGTTCATGAGGGTCTTCAATGCTATCTAATAAATCTCTATCATCTTTATAAGTGCCAGAAGCAACTTGAGCATTTACCATCTTACGATAGGAGTATGAAGAACCTAAAATGATAAACATAGAGCTTAAATATGCTATCTGAATATTTATAAAAAGATTAAAAGAGTATATGCTTGAAACAGCAACTATAATCTCAGTTGCTAAAATGATATTAATAGTTTTTTTCACCATAGTCCTCATCATCTTCATCTTCTAGTTGTTTTTTTATCGCATATCTAGGCTCTTTTGCTAACTCTTCATACTCTTTGTATTGCTTTGAATAAGCCTTATATACATTTAAAATAGCAGCAGCAATACCAATAGCAACACCGACCCAAAACAGCCAATAAACTCCTGTTAAGGTGCGAAGTGTCCAACCAATACCAACACCCATAAGAACTGCCACAACCATAGAAAGACCAAGAGAAAGGCTATCTGCTGCTTCTATAATGGGCTTTATGCGTGGTTTTTTCTCTTCCTTTGAGGTGTCGTTAGGCACTTTTTATAGCCTTAAATACTCTCTCTGCTGCATTTATAGTCTCTTCTATCATCTCATCTGTGATAGCTGTAGAAATAAACCCTGTTTCATATAAAGAACAAGCAAAGTAAAAGCCCTCATCTAACATACCAGCATGAAAAGCAGCAAAAAGTTCTGCATCAGTTGCAGTTGCATCCTTAAAGTTTTTAACAGGATTTTCATTGAAGAAAAAGCCAAACATACTACCTCTTACAGCCGTTTGCATCGTAATGCCCTGCTCTTTTGCAACTCTACTCATGCCATCTACAAGTCTTTGAGCACGAGTTTGCAAGACTGCCATTACTCTTGCATTTTGTTTGAGTTTTGTAAGTGATGCAAAACCTGCTGCCATTGCAACTGGGTTACCACTTAGAGTTCCTGCTTGATAAACTGGACCATCTGGACTTAGCATATTCATGATTTCTTTGCGACCACCAAAAGCACCAACTGGCATACCACCACCGATAACTTTTCCAAGAGTAACAATATCAGGAGTAACACCAGTTAAAGACTCAGCACCATTTATGGAAGCTCTAAAACCACTCATAACTTCATCAAAGATAAGTAGAGTTTTATTTTCATCACAAAGTTTTCTTAGTTCATGTAAAAACTCTTTATCTGCAGGAATAAAACCCATATTTCCAGCGATAGGTTCTATGATAACACAAGCAATGTCACTAGAGCCTTCAAAGCATTTTTTTACACTCTCGATATTATTATATTCTGCTAAAAGTGTATGTTTTGTAAAGTCAGCTGGTACACCAGGGCTTGAAGGTGTTCCAAAAGTAGCAGCACCACTTCCAGCTTCAACTAAAAGAGAGTCACTATGACCATGATAACATCCTGTAAACTTTACTATATCATCACGACCTGTAAAACCACGAGCCAAACGAATAGCAGACATAACAGCTTCTGTTCCACTACTCACAAAACGAACTTTTTCTATCGAGTCAAAAAAGTCAACTACAAGTTGAGCAAGTTGTGTTTCAGCTACCGTTGGAGCACCAAAACTAAGACCATGTTTTACTGCGTTTATTACAGCATTTTCTATAGATTCATCACGGTGACCAAAGATTAAAGGTCCCCATGATTGAACAAAATCAACATATTTATTTCCATCTACATCACTTAAATAAGCACCATTTCCCTCACTTATAAATATCGGAGTTCCTCCAACACTTTTAAATGCTCTAACAGGAGAGTTTACACCACCAGGGATTATATTTTGTGCTTCATGAAACGCTTGTTTTGATGTTTTTCTATTCATTGTACTTTTGCCTTAAATAATTTTTATTATTATATCTAAGTTCTATTAACATTGATTTGATATAATTAGTTTAAAAACAAATGGAATATATTTGAACAGATCTACTTTTGCCCTTTTTGTTGCTCTTTTGATCCATATTTTGCTACTACTAATCTTTTGGGTATTGATAACTATGTCTCCAGATATAACAAAAACAAAAAAACAAAAAGAAGAAAGGATAAAAATATCTCTAAAAGAGATGCCGAAGAAACACAAAAAAACTGGGCTTATAAAGAAAAAAGTAAAACCTACTCCAGTAGCACCACCAATGCCAAAAGGAAAACAACTTAAAAAATTAGTTAAAAAAACTCCTGTAAAATATAAACCTAAAAAAAATCACAAAACTCCAAAGCTAAACAAACCAAAACATGTACAGGCAAAACCAAAGTCTAAGCCAAAAACAGAACCATTGCCACCACGAAAGCCATATATTCCTCTTGTACAAAAGAAAAAGATAGTTACAAAAAAACCAAAAGATAACACACCTGCTTGGATGCTTGAAGACAAATCTAAAGATGAGAAGAAAGAAACAAAAAAAATTGTTTCTAGGTTTGGAACTGCTGGAACAACTAAAGAGATGAAAGAACTTTATGGAGAAGAGTGGGGAAAACTAACTCCTGGTCAAAAACAGTACATGATAGACAATCAGGAAATCATGAGAAGAATAACTCAAAGAATCTTAAATCGTGTTGCCCGTGTCAATTTAGATAGTGATTTGAATGTAAACAAAACTAATGTTATAGAATTTTATCTACATCCAAATGGTGACATGACTGACTTTAGATTTGTGAAAAAAAGTGGATATTTTGTACTTGATAATACCACAAAAGAGACTATAGAGTATGCTTATAGTCAATACCCAAGACCAAAAGAGAAGATACTTATCAGATATAATGTTTTTTACAATCTAGCGAGGTATTGATATGTTGAAATATTTACTAATCACTTTAATGTTGTTGTTAAATCTTAAGGCAAGTACAATAGTAAAAAAAACTTATTATGTAGATTCCAACAGTGTTAAACTTTCAGATATATTTCCAGATATTAAAAATGATAGAGTCATATATACTTTTGCTCAAGGAAAACACTCAAAAAGGGTAAGGTTTTCACAACTAAAAAAAGTTTTACTTTCAAATGGTATAAAAAAGTTTAAATCAGAAAATGCTTATGTTCGTTTTGTGCAAAATAGTCCTATTGACACATCAAAGATAAAAGAACTTATAAAAAAAGCATATCAAGAACATTACAAACATATTTATATTAAAAGTGTAGATATTCACTCAAGAGGATATATCCAAAAGATACCAGAAAAATACAGTATAAAAATACAAGGAAGAAGTTATCTGCGAAATAAAGGAATAGTCATAGTACAATCATCAGCACATAGAGATACTTTTTTTGATTATTTTATAGATGCAAAAGTTGATGTTTATAAAACTAGAAAAGATGTAAAACGAAATGTTGAGTTATCGCTTATTAACACAAAAAAAGAAATAATTTCCTTAGACAATTTTAAAGATGTACCTATCCAAGATATACAAAATTCCACAGTTCAAAGTAAATACAATATAAAAAAAGGTACAATTTTAACTTCAAGAGATATAGAAAAACTTTACCTTGTTAGACGAGGTTCAAGCGTCAATATTTTTCTTGATAGTTCAAACCTAAGTATATCTATGTTTGCTAAAGCAACTCAAAATGGGTGTTTAGGTGATACGATAAGTGTTGTAAAAAGTAATGGGAAAAAGATAAAAGTGATAGTAACAGCCAAACATACAGCAGAGGTTAGATAATGAAAATAGTAGTAGCAACAAGTGGTGCTAGTGGTGTAAATCTTGGTTTAAAAGCTTTAGAACTATTACCAGAATCAATAGAAAAACATTTTATAATGTCTAAAAATTCTAAAGTTGTTTTAAACAAAGAGTTAGGCATCAAAACTCATAAAAATAAAGACATATCAGCAAGTATAGCTTCTGGTTCTTTTGGTGTTGATGCGATGATAATAGCACCTTGTAGTATGAATACACTTGCAAAAATAGCCTGTGGCATCTCTGATAACCTTGTTACAAGATGTGCGTCTGTTATGATTAAAGAGCAAAAGAAACTTATACTAGCCCCTAGAGAGATGCCATTTTCGCCAATTGCACTCGAAAATATGCAAAAGTTAGCAACTTTAGGCGTTATCATCGCACCTCCTGTTATGGCTTACTACTCTGAGCAACAAACACTTGAGCAGATGGAAAATTTTATCATCGGAAAATGGTTTGATTTGCTTGAAATCGAGAATAAACTTTATAAGAGATGGGAATAATTTTGAATCATAAAATCGCACTTTACCCTGGGACTTTTGATCCTATCACAAATGGTCATTTTGATGTTATAGAGAGAGCTTTAGGACTTTTTGATGAGCTTATAGTTGCTGTTGCAATATCTCATGATAAAAAACCTATGTTTAGTATTGATGATAGGATAGAGATGATAAAAAAATCAACTCAACATTTGAAAAATATCAGAGTCATCGGTTTTGAAAATTTGACAGTTGATTTGGCAAAAGAGAACAATGCTCGGATACTTATCCGAGGTCTTCGTGCTGTTAGTGACTTTGAGTATGAACTTCAACTTGGTTATCTTAACAATTCACTAGATAACACGATAGAGACTGTTTACCTTATGCCAAGACTAAAACATGCTTTTGTAAGTTCATCAATAGTAAGAAACCTTTTAAAGTTTCATGGAAAAACAGAGCATCTTTTACCAAAAGAAGTGCAAGAAATGATTTGGAAAAATGTATATGATGAATAATCAATATTTATATGGTGACACAAAACGATTATTTTTAAATACAAATCTTGGATGTCATGCTAAGTGTAGTTACTGTTATCTTCCAGATATAAACATGAACATAGGAGCTGTACCCACAAATAAAATTAGTGTAGAAAATTTGTTAGAATCTTTAAGCAGTAATATTGATTTTAAGAAAGGAAAATGTGGGACAATACTATCCATAGGATGTTATTCTGAGTGTTGGAATAATATTAATAAAGACGACACTATAAAACTCATAAATATACTTCTTGAATACCAAAATCCCATTCAGCTTGCAACAAAAGAATTTATTAATGGTAATGATTTTGAAAAAATCAATTTAAAAAATCTTG
>JALTUB010000150.1 GCA_027047745.1 Sulfurimonas sp. | reverse complement strand
TCATGGCATTAATCCTCACAACGACAGGGGTTTTAGGAGCTTTATACCTCACAGGAAAACCACTTGACATTATGGCGTTTATGGGGATTTTGATAGTGCTTAGTATCGTGATAAACAACAATGTCCTCATAAGCCATAGGAACTGGGACACAGATTATTCAGGATTTGGCTATCGCTATTATGGGTGGGTTGCTTTTTGCTATTGTTATTAACCTTTATATCGTGCCTTTGTTCTTTTATTTTATAAGGGTGCGATAAGACTAAACTTTATTTACTTATTGTTGTTAAAGAACTTATATAATTTTACTTACAATACTTGATACAAAAGGACTAAAGAATGAAAGCAAAAGTAGTTATATCAACAATAGTAGCAACTCTGTTAATAGGAACAACAGCACTAAGTGCTAATGCGTCTCAAGGAGCAATGCCAACAAATCATTATGGAGCAAAACTCCATGCTGATAATTTTAAAACTAAAGCGCAAAAAGATGATGCAGCAAGAGCGCATAAAATCATTGATAAAGAGATAAAAATACACCATATGAATACAAAAAAAGCTCCCAAAGAGGTTATGAGTGGATTGCAAAATAGTATTATGGCTTTACGCGCACTGCAGGCAAATAATAAAGAAGCAGCAATGAAAGCACTAGAGAGCGCAACAAAATCATTTGATGTAGCATTGAAAAAAAATCCAAAGCTTGATATGGTGCCAGTTGATGAGCAAATTTCTGTAAATGACTTTACTGGTGATGCAAAACTTGTAAAACACATTAAAAATGCAGTGGTATCACTTTTAAAAGATAACGATACACAAGCAGCAAGAATAATGATTCAGCCATTAGAAGATCAGATGATAATAAGTACTAAATACTTGCCGATTAAACTTTATCCTGATGGAACTAAACAGGCTCAAAAAGATTTAGCTAAAGGAGACACTAAAGCGGCATTTGTAGATATCGTTACAGCGTTAAATAGTGTTGTCACAAAAAGTGTTATTATTCCAATGCCACTTTTAACAGCGCAAGATATGATATTAGAAGCTTCAAAACTTGGTAAAAAAGATAAAGTAAAAGCACTAAAACTGTTAAGTTCTGCTCAGGATGAAGTACAAAAAGCTATGCTTTTAGGATATACTAAAAAACATACAAAATCGTATAAATCTTTAGAAAATGAGATAAAATCTATTAAGAAAGCAGTAGGTGGAGATAGTAGAGTTGATAAAATGTATGAACATATTAAACATAGCTTTGAATCACTTTTAAATCTTCACAGAAAAGAAGTACATATAGATAGTGTAAAAAAATAGTTTAATAAAATTTAGACAAGTATCTTTTTTTATTTCTTTAAGTTTATTATTATAAATTTTAGAAATGAAAGTGAAAAGGTATTTGTCTTAATCAATAAAGTTTTCTCTAGCTTGATAGAAGATATGAAAAAGGAAAATAAAGACATATGAAAAATAAGCACCGTAAATTGAGAACTAAAAAATTTCCAATACTACGATTTTTAAAGGTTACTCTTATTTA
Source organism: Sulfurimonas sp. (assembly GCA_027047745.1). GTDB lineage: Bacteria > Campylobacterota > Campylobacteria > Campylobacterales > Sulfurimonadaceae > Sulfurimonas. The sequence goes on along the minus strand of JALTUB010000150.1, from coordinate 41,367 downwards.
TTTTCTCCTTTTTATAGCAATATCAGGGATGGTTGATTATTATGCATTAATGGAATTTAATTTTTTATTGTTTTTAACAATATCAATTATCCTAGCAGTACCATTTGGATATTATCATGTAAAAACAACAAAACATGATCATGTAGATGATATTGCAGATGAATTATTATAGAAAATAGCAAGATGGCAGAAAAAAAGTAATTAGTGTTTATAATACACAACATAATAAAGACTAATAAACCAAAATTTATAAAATTAATCACAAAAGGACATACAATGAAATCAAATATATTACTATTTTTAACAGCTATGCTGTTCCTCGGTGGAAGTATGCTAAATGGAGCATCTCTTAACTCTAAAGATACTCAAGGACAATTGGATAAATCTTCTTCTTCTTATTATGGATTTTATGCCAAACCTGCTAAATTAACAAAAAAAGAGTTGGAATATTATAATAAAACGGGTTTAATCAGTAAACATCAAATGATACAAGATGACTTAAAATTAGTTGCAAAAAATACTGTAAAACCAGCACAAGAAATTTTAGATGGACTAAAGAACACATTTAAAGCAATATCATTACTGAAAAAACATGATGTAAAATCTGCAAAAATAGCATTAACTTCTGCAACAACACAATTTGATATAGCATTAAAAAAAGACCCGAGTTTAAAACTTGTTCCTGTTAATATGCAAACAACTTTCGATGACTCTCCACTTACTCTTGCCAATGTTAAAAGTATTAAAAAAAATGCCCTGAGAATGGTTAATAATAATCAGCCTCAAGAAGCTGTTATGTTGTTGTCTCAATTAAAAAATCAAATTACTATAACTACAACAAATTTGCCTATGGACCTATATCCTATTGCAGTAAAACATGCACTAAATGCTTTGAATAAGGGCAAGAAAATTGATATAGCCTTACCATTACTAACAGATGCCTTAAATACTATGGTTGTAACTGAAATAGTTATACCTATGCCAATTTTAATTTCACAAAGTGCTTTGAAAGATGCACAAAAGCTTAGTAAAAATGATAAAAATGATAAAACTGAAATAACAAAACTTCTTAATCTTTCTAAAAGACAACTGGAAGTTGCAAAATATGAAGGTTATCTAAGTAAATATAATGCAGAATATAAAAATATATCTGAAGAAATAGATAGGCTAAAAAATAAAATATCCAAAGGTACTTTATTGGTAAAAGATTATGATAAAGTGAAAAGTGATTTTGTTTCTTTATTTCAAAAAATACATCAAGGTAAGAAAAAATAAAATAGGTATCGGTTTTATGGTTGTATAATAAAGCAAGTACAATAAGGGAATAAATGGATTATCTTTTAAATCTACTTACTGAATATGGATTATGGATTGTTTTTATTGGAATGATAGTAGAAGGAACTGCTGTCATTATCTTATCTGGAGTTTTATGTCATATGGATGTGCTTCCTTGTAGCTCAACCATTCTTGTAGCTATTTTAGGTGCTATAGCTGGAGATCAGATGTGGTATTATATAGGTCACAATTATGCATATAAGTTCTTATCTAGGTTCCAAAATATTGCAAAACATATTGATACATTACGAGAAAAAGTACATTCAAAATCAGATATATTGGCACTTACTTCGAGATTTATCTATAGTGGGGCTATAGCATTTCCTTTTATCTTAGGTATGCATAATTATTCACATAAAAAATTTACATTCTTAGATGCCATTGGAGTGTCGTTTGCTAGTGTTGCGGGATTGTCAATTGGCTACTTTTTGAGTAGTAGTTTTCAAAAGGTGTTAGGATATATTAATCATTTTGAATATATGATTCTATTTGTTTTTATTGTATTTGTAAGTATTAAACTATATAATAGTACAAAAAGAGTATAAATTTATGAAGAGAAAGTTAAAATCATCAATAGATCCAAAAGATTTGATGGCAGTAGAACGCGCAACAACTGCACTTTTAGGTACAGCGATCTCAATAATCGTTTTGGGATTTGTTGTAGAAAAGTTTGAGCTTTTTCTTCATCTCATCAGTGTTGAACTTAAAGGCAAAGACACTTCCTCTCTACCACAGCTTGTCCATGTTGGGTATTATAATTATCTTGGGATGTTTATTGTCGGAGCAGGTATTATTCTTGCTCTTTATACATATCGCTATTATACTCGATGGGTTAGACACTTAGAAGAAGGAATAATAGATACAGACAAAGGCATCTATCTAGCACTTGCAGTTTTTGTTGCACTTATCGGAACATTATTACTTGCTAGTATGATTATACTTTAAAGTATTATTTACCCTCAAGTAAATAATTTCTTTTTATATAACGCATAATAAAATATCCAATAATCATTGAAACAAAAGTATTAAATACGAGTATATAAATAGTAGTATCTGTTAAATTCCCAAGAGAAATAGGTTTATAAAATCCCAAGGTAAGGCATAAAAAGTCAATAAGGCTATAAACACCATAGACAACAATATTGTAGATTATAAAATTTAGCATAATTTTCCTTTATCAGATTTTGTCCAAAAACCGTGCAAATTATAGCACCTATTTATAATAAGTTGGTAACTCTAAAGGGGGCAGGTAGCTTTTTATTCTTCATCTTCATTTCATTTTCAATTGTTAAAATACTTTATTAAAATAAATATCTTCAAGTGAGACAAATTTAATCTTGGATACAATTAAAATATGAAACTCCTAATAATAGAAGATGATGAAAACATACTTTCACTTTTACAAAGAGCTTTTAGTGAAGATGGCTACGCTGTTGATAGTGCTATGGACGGTGAAGAGGGGAAGTATCTAGCTCTTATGAATAGCTATGATGTTATCATACTTGACTGGATGCTTCCACTGAAAAATGGCATAGAAGTTATAAGCTCTTTGAGAGAAAAAAACATCACAACACCCACTATTATACTGAGTGCAAAAGGAGAAACAGAGGATAAAATAGTAGGCTTAAAACATGGAGCAGATGATTATCTCTCAAAACCATTCTCTTTTGCAGAACTAGAAGCAAGAGTAGAAGCACTCTATCGTAGAAATATTTCTCAAGGTGTAACACTTCTAAAAATAGGCGACATTGAGATAGATAGTGATAATAAAGTAGTGACAAAAAATACACAAAGAGTTGAACTCACATCAAAAGAGTATGAACTTCTTATGTTCTTCTTTAAAAATAAAAATGCTTATGTCTCAAACGCCATGATAGAAGAGCAACTTTGGAATAATCAAGAGTATATTAACTCCAATGTTATTCAAGTGACAGTCTATCATCTGAGGAAAAAACTAGGCAAAGAGCTTATAAAAAATAACCGTGGTTTAGGGTATAAAGTTGAAATTTAACTCTCTAAAATCTCGTGTACTTGTATGGTTTGGAACTGTTGCTTTTGTAGTATTAGCACTTTTTTCCCTCTCTTTTAACTATTTTTTAAATAAAAGTATAGATAACAATATAAAAAGCAGACTTGAGTTTATTGCTCATAAATATAAAGACAACATCACAACACAGAATATCGGGATTGCTGTAGTTAAAGATGATAAATTAAAAATAAAAAATAGTGATTTTAGTTTACAAAATTTCAAACATTACTTACATCAAAAAGAGAATTTTTTCATCTTGGAACACTCTCAAGATGATGATGATGATTATATAGATGCTCTTTATGTAGAAAAAATTGGCACAAAAAGGATTATGGTTCTTCAAAAAAATATTGATAATAAAATAGAAAATTTTCAAGATATTCTCCTCTGGATTATCCCTATTTTACTTTTAGTATTTATCTTTTTAGCAAGTAAGATATTAGATAAAATCTTATCTCCTATAAACAGACTCATAAACGCCACAAAAGATATGAGTGTTACTAAATTTACAAAAAGTATAGAGATTCCAAAAGAGGATGATGAGATAAAAGAGCTTGTTGTCTCTTTTAATGCGATGATAGAGAGATTGCAAGAGGGGATAGAGCGTTTAGATAGGTTTAACTCTGATGTCTCTCATGAACTAAAAACTCCTCTGACTGTTATCCAAGGAGAGATAGAATTAGCTCTTAGAAAAACGCGAGAACCACTGGAATATCAGAACAGCTTAAGCACCATAGCAATACAATCAAAACAGATAGAACGCATAGTAAAACAGCTGTTACTTCTTACAAAATACACCAAAGAAAATATAAAAGATTCATTTGAAGAGTGCCTGTTAGATTCTCTACTCATAGGGGTAATAGATAAGTTTCAAATACAGCTTAGTGAAAAAAACTTACACCTAGAGATACAAAAAATAGAGCCTATGACAATGCAAGCAAACCCTATTTTACTAGAGTCAATTTTTAGTAATATAATTGATAATGCTATAAAATATACACCAAAAAATAAAAAAATCTCTCTCTGGCTTTATAAAGATTCTAAAATTCATTTTGTGGTAAAAGATGAAGGTATAGGGATAGATAAAGAGAATCTATCAAAGATAACCGAGAGATTTTACAGAGTCGATAGCTCACGCAATAAAAAAGTTGATGGGTTTGGACTGGGGCTGAGTATTGTAAAAAATAGTGTTTTAATGCATGAGGGGAGTTTAGATATAAAATCTGTAGAGGCTGAAGGGGCAACTGTTAGTGTGATATTCCCCATATATGGTTATCATTCATAGCTCAAACATTTGAATAAGCATTTTAGAGATTGCTTGAGATGTTTTTTTATCAACATTTCCTAGTTTCTTTATTAGCCTTGTTTTATCAACTGTTCTGATTTGATCCAATAAAACTAAACCATCTTTTTTTTCAAATTTTATCTTTGGTCTAAATACAAAATCAAAGCCCTTAGAAGTCATTGGTGCAACAATGACAGTTTTTAGGAGATTCATTTCATTTGGTGAAATGATTATGCAAGGTCTAGTCTTTTGTATCTCAGAACCAACAGTAGGATTTAGTTTTACTAGGTAAATTTCAAACCTTTTAGTATCAACTACCATTGCCAATCTTCTAAATCATTATCATTTAAAAAGTCATCTAAAAGTGCTTCATCTTGAGAATTTTCATTTTTTAGTAATATTTGTTTAATATTTTCTCTCCAAGTTTCTCTTGATGTGTTATTAATTGGTCGAATCAATAAACCATTTTCCAGTAATTCAAGTTCCAAACTAACATTTTCAAGGTGAGCTTGTTGTATCAAAGGTTTAGGAATTCTAATCCCTTGAGAATTTCCAATTTTTGTAAGTGTTGTCATGATTAACCCCTTGATGTAATTATATTGTAATTACATTTAAAAATCAATATAGATAATTCATTTTCATTTCATTTTCAAAACTTATCATTCCTAAAGTAAAATACAAATGGTGATGGAGCATATTATGCTATTAAAATTTATAAAGTATATTTCTTCGCTATTACTTATTATTGCTTTTATAGTGCTAGTATATCTCTTTATGTATGGAAATTTTCATAAAGTAGATAGTAATGTATATCGTTCAGCCCAACTTTTTTCTTTTAATATGCCTTATTATGTAAATAAATATCATATCAAGTCGATTTTGGATCTTCGTGGTGCTACAGATAGCCAATCTTATAAAGATGAAATAAATATTTCTAAAGAGTACAGTATCACTCACTATACCTATGCTATTGGTACTTCACATATTCAGACAATGAAAATTATGAACAAGATTGTTGATATAATTCAAAATTCACCTAAACCAATTCTCATACATTGTAAATCTGGTGCAGACAGAACATCATTAGCAACTGCTTTATACTTATATAGTATAAAAAAGGATACAATTGCACCAAACGCTTTTTCACTTGAATACCTCCATTTTCCATGGCTAGGTTCAAAAACAAAAGCAATGGATGAAAGTTTTGATAAATATGTAAAACAACATCCTCACAATTAAATATCCAAGGTAATTTTTCATGAATAATACTATCATAAAGTCTCTATTTCAACACAGTATAAGTATGTCAAAATTTATTTTTTTTATTATATTTATGGATATGCTTATATATCATATTCCATTTTATAAATATGCTATTTCTAATTTGAATATTGATTCTATTAATGGTCTTTTAACATTTTTTTCTGTTCTTGTCAGCTTGTTTACGGTAACTGCTCTTTTACTCCTTTTGATTGCTGCTATATTTCCCTCTATCATGAAGGTTTTTGCTATTGTAATGTTCCTGTGCAATTCACTAGCAATCTATTTTGTTAATACATATAATGTAATTTTAGATAAAACAATGATGAGTAATGTTTTTAATACTAATGTGTCTGAGGCAACAAGTTATTATGACCCAAAAATATTCCTTTATATTGTTTTTTTAGGTATTTTGCCAAGTATTTTTATTTCAAAGATAAAAATTGAAAAAGCAAAAAGAGTGCGTTTAATAGTTTATGCATTAGGTGTAGCAGTTATCGGTGTTTTTATTATGTACTTAAACGCAACTACATGGCTTTGGTTAGATAAAAATGCTAAAATTCTTGGTGGTTTATCTATGCCATGGTCTTATTCTATAAATGCGATACGCTATATCAGAACAGAGTTAAAAAAAGACAATAAGCAAATATTGTTACCAAAAGCAAGTTTTTTAAATAATAATAAGATGGTAGTTGTTTTAGTCATAGGTGAGTCTGCAAGAGCAGCTGATTTCTCTTTGTATGGATATAAAAGAGAAACAAATCCTAAACTTCAAAAACAAAATATACTTGTTTTAAAAAATTCTACTTCTACAGCAACATATACAACTGCATCTGTTCACAGTATGCTTTCTTATACTGGTTCAGATTCAGATTCATACGAGCCTCTTCCAAACTATTTACAAAGAGAAGGTGTAGATGTAATATGGAGAACAAAAAACTGGGGAGCACCACCACTTCATGTAAAATCATTTGAACAAGCAGGAGAACTAAAAAAATCTTGTAAAGGTGAGGGTTGTGATTATGATGAAGTTTTATTAACAAATCTTGATAAGGAAATTTTATCGTTGAAAAAAAATAAAATTTTTGTTGTATTGCACACAGCAGGTAGTCACGGACCAACTTATTATAATAAATATCCAAAAAAGTTTGAAGTTTTTAAACCTGTATGTAAAAGTGTTGATTTAAAAGAGTGTACAAAACAAGAGTTAATAAATGCTTATGATAATACTATTTTATACACCGATTATTTTTTAAATAAAACAATCAACACATTGAAAAAATTAAAAAATACACCAGTGTTACTTATATATGCTTCTGATCATGGGGAGTCTTTAGGTGAATATGGACTTTATTTACATGGAACACCATACACAATAGCCCCAGATGTACAAAAACATATCCCATTTATTTTATGGGAATCTAAAAGTTTTAGAAAAGAAAAAGGGTTTAAAACTCCGTATGTAAAGAAACAAAATTCATATGGACAAAACGATATATTTCATACTGTTTTAGGAGCTTTTGATTTAAGAAGTAGTATTTATAACAAGCAATGTGATCTTTTAAGAAAATAAGATGAAGTCCATCTTTGGGAAGTTATCGTACTTAAATACCTAAAGATGTAAGTTTTGAACCATTGTTAAAATCTACTTGTAATTTTTTTTCTATATAGGATGTAAGTAATAATCAACCATGGAAAGAAAACCATCGGTATAGTGTAATAATGAAATGTTTCATTTAAACTAGTAATTATTCCGTAAAATAGTACAATTGTTAAAAATATATATAAATAAATATTTAATTTTTGATGTCTAACCTGTACTATACCGATAACTGCAACCAAAAAAAGTGTAAGAAGAGGAAAAAGACTTATTAAAGTACTTCGAATTAGTACATATCTTTTCCACCCTGCATCTTTTTTTGAAAGCCAATACTGTACTGGCTGTTTATAGTCTATGAAATCTGTTTTTAGCGTATTGTTTATAGTCATCGTTTTAAAATTAGTTTGGGTAAATTTTTCTGTTGAATAACTATACCCTTCACCATTGATTAGTTTTAATTTCAAAATACCCGAGTCATTAATAATTTTTGCTTTTTTTGCCATTATCAATACCTCTTGTTTCTTTTTTTTATTAAACATAACTACCTTTGAAAAAGTTCCATCATTATTTTTTGCTCCTATATATAAAAGCCAATCACCAAATTTATTTCCAAATTCACTTGCAGAAAGATTGAATTTCGCTTCACTTTTTTTATAAGATAAAAAGTTTTTGGACAGAACTTTTACATGAGGAGATACTATTAAAAAATCAAAAGCTAACAAAATAGTTAGAATTAATGCTGGTTTTAAAAATATTTTTATTATAAACCCTGGTTTTATTCCTAGTGCAAAAAGAACAATAATTTCTCTGTCATTTGAAAGTTTAAATAATGAGAGGGTAGCTGCTATGAAAAATGTAATGGGCATAGTGTAGAATATAATCTCTGGAAAAAAAAACAGATATAATTTTCCCATTTCCGAAATGCTTAATTGTACAACTGCTGTATAAGTTGATAATTTGATTAATACTATAACCGATGCTATAGCAAATAAGGGCATAAACATCAACACAAATAAGGATGAAAAGTTACTGAGTATATATTTTTTTAATCTACTCATTAATAATTTTCCTCTCTAAAAGTTAAATTTTTTATAAAGAACATTCTATCAAAACTATCTTCAATTTAATACGGTTATATACTTAAAATAACCAAGTAGGTGGGCGAAAAAAACTTTTCTAATCTTTTTTCATACTAGATTTTACAACATAGTTTTCAAAACTTTTATCCAAGTTTATGACATGAGGTCTTATACTTGGAATGTGACCATAGTACCATGCCAGCTGTTTTATCGCTTCAGACTTTGAAGTGTGCTTTACTCCATAAAGATACAGAGCCGAAGCTAAAGATGATCTATCTGCACCACCTAGGCAATGTATTAAGAGTGGTTTTGGAGCATTCTTAATCATTTGTACTAATGTAGAAGTCTGATTAAAATCGTAATATCCCATAGATGATATGCCAAAATTAAATATACTCACATTGTTTTCCTGTGCAATCTGTTTTTCTATACTGTACCACTTTGCTTTACTCTCTCCTCTTAAGTTCAAAATAGACTTTATATGAAGAGCGTGGATGTATATTGGCATATTAATACTATTGAGCTGTCCTGATCTATAGGCATCATTGTCAATTTTGTAAAAATTTCCATACACATTTATATATGCCCACGCAAATGCACCCAATAATAAAATCAGGTAAATAATTTTTTTTAATTTTCTCATTTACTTCTCTTTCACTATGAAGTTTCCTTTTTCATCAAAGCCAGTTGTTTTGATATTTAAAAGCTTGAGTACTGTGTCAAATACATCTGGCTGTTTGTACTCTTTTCTTTTTATTATTGAAATAGGGATAGATGCTTTGACTAAAAGTGGAATATGTGCTTGGTCATATGGGAGTGCCATTCCTGGTGGCATACCGTGGAAGATATAGCCATCTTCACCTAAGGATTCTCCATGGTCAGAGAGATAGATAAATACATAAGGAAGTTTACTCTGTTCTAGTTTTTTAATAATTTCATTAAGTACAAAGTCAGTATATAAAATCGAGTTATCATACTCATTAAAGAGTTCCTCTCTTGTACATTTATTTAAAACATCAGCATCGTTACAATAGGGTTTAAATTTTCTAAAAGAAGCTGGAAATCTCGAATTGTAAATAGCTCCATGACTGCCTCCACCTAAGTGAAGTAAAATGAGTTTCTCCCCACCTTTGTAACTTTTTATATTTTTCTCTACTAAAGGTACAACATCCTCATCATAGGTACCATCACCATTATAATCTTTAGCCTGAATTTCTCCACTTACACAGTTATCATACATACTGAAATTGACATAACATGAGGTGTTAATATCTGCATTGAGTGTGATATTTGTTAGTTTGATGCCATTTTTCTCTAATATTTCTGGTAGTGCATACAAGGTTGAGCCCAGTCTTGCTATGCCGTTAAGTGCGTATAAATCTTTCACTTTACTTAACAGAGGATTTGTATTTACTCTATCGTAACCATAAAGGCTGAAGCTTCTTTGTCTTGCAGCTTCCCCTATAGCTAAGACTACTATTAAGTTCTCTTTTTTAGTAACTGAGGCTTTAAAATCTTTTATTTTATTCGTATCTCCTTTTTTATCAAGGAAATGGTGACCTATCATACTTAAACTTACACCCAAGTAGTTGTCTGGGACAAGAGAATATAGTGCATACTTATGTGAAGTGTTACCAACTCTTAAAAGAGTTGCAAATGAGAGATAAACTAAAGCTACAACAAGCAGTAATGATGTGACTAACAATATCGCTGTTTTTAGAATATGTTTTGAAAATGTTGGGTATATAATCTTAGTTTTAAAAATAACAATCACGGGTAATATAATTAAAAATATTATATATGGAATCATGCTTTTTGATAGTAATGCAGTCGATTCTATTGGATCAGTATGTAAAACATTCATTATCATTGTTTCATCAATTGCAATATTATATTTTAAAATAAAATATGCACTAACCGTACTTAAAATTAATGTAAAGATGGCAAATGCTTTTGTTGTGTATCGATGAGCAAATATAGAAGTTACAGATATAAATAATAGTAATCCAATGATCATCCAGGTAATAAATCCAAAATAATCAAACTTCTCTCCCATCCAAAACCATTTTGCAACTTTATCAGAATTGATAAGATTAAAAACTATATAATGAATAGTTGTATAGATTAAAATAAATTTAGTATGTGACACTTCAATTTTAAAATTGTAGATCTTATTTAAAATATTTAACATGGGCTTTTTCCTCTTTCTATTGATTTTTTATACTGCACTTGATTTTGCACATTATATTTCATCTATATGAAATGAAAATGAAAAAAAAGACTTTATATAACCAAATGCAAATGTGATAAGAATAATTATCCAAATATTACTTCAACAACATCTACTAAAGCTAAATCCATTTGAGCCAAAATTTTGAGCATTTTTTTATCTTTGATTTGTAAACTATGATTTAGTCCTTGAAATAGTAAATCAAATGCTTCGACTTTGTTTTCATCTTCGATTTTCTCTTTTATAGCATTCCAATTGTATTTTGCATGAGATATGGCATAAGATATTTGAGTGAAATTTGGATTTTTAGTGCTTAGAAGTGCTAAAATTTGAAAACCCATATAGTCTAAATGTTCAATATGTAATTGCTCTTTTATTTTTAAACTATATTTAAAGTTTGTTACAGAATCATTAAACATTTTTGAAGATAAAAGTGCCACTTTTGAGTATTGGGCATTGTCTATCAGTGTTTCTAATCTTTCTATATTTGCTGAGAGCTGTTTAAGCTTATCTGCTGGTATAGTCTGTTTTAAAAGAGAGTTGTCTTCAATCTTTTCTATATTTTTATAGCCTTTTTTCATACTCTCTAAATCTTTATTAAGAGCATACTCTGTCATGTCTTCAAAAGGTGATAACACTTTATCAAGCACTGCTAAGGTCTCTTTTTTGTTCATGCTTGGGGTAATAGTTATTTTTGCTACATAAGCATCATCTGCACTATCATTCTCTTCACTTGCTAATATTGATGTAGTTGCTAAACTTAAAACCAATAAACTCTTTAAAATTAAACTCTTATGTTTCATAACTATCTCCATTTTTATTTTGATAAAGAAAGTATAATTTAGTAGTATGAAATGAAAATGAATATGGAAGTTATATTGTTTTTAATTTACTCGATGAAGACCCAACAATCCTATAATTCATTTTCATTTCATCCAAAAACTCTATGATTCTAAAATCAATCATGGAGTCTATGCATATTAAAAGTTGTACTTTTAAGTACAAATAGTATAAACTATATATAGATAAAAAGCATTATCAATGGATTTAGCACTTGTTGATGTCATAGAAAAACAATTTCAATAGGAAAAAATTATGTTAAAAAAGATAGTAACTCTCTCACTTTTCGCGTTTACACTTCAAGCAGATATGATAGGTTTTTACTCCTCTGCGCTTAAAAATTTGGAGTATAACAAGAACTACACGCTCTATGAAAAAGCAAATCAAACTTCACAAAGTGCCATAACTTACTCAAAGTATGCAAATTTTAGTGCAGATGCAGCCTACACCAAAACATATGCAAAACTTCTACCAAGTTCATCAGGGAATTTTGGCGCGACTGATATTGCCTTTCATGACACTATTGATATTTTTGGTAAAAATGACTATAAAATCAAAACATTGCGTTTAGATACAGAGATGAAAAAGAGCAGACTTAAACTAAAAAAAGAGCAACTTTTTACTGCACTTGCAGATATGGTTTCACTTTACAATCAAACTACTGCACAACTTAAAATCAGACAAGAGTTTTATAATAAAGAGAACAGGATATATAAAAAGCTTGAGGCTTTAGAAAAAAATGGTGATGTGACGGAGTTTGAACTTTTGCGTTTTAAAAACACTTTAACTACCTTGAAGACAAGCATGATTTCTATGAAGCAAGAACTCACAAAGATGAAGATGCAATTAAATCTCTATGCTCCAAAAGAGACTATCCCAACACTTACTCACACAAAGCTTTTATATACAAAAAAAGATTTTTTACTGCACAATCCACAGGTGACAATCAACAAACTTGATTCGCAAAAGCTTTTATCTCAAGCCAAAGGACTTAGCAATAGCTACATTCCAACTATTGATGTTTCTGCTGCATATCAAAAACTAGATGACCCTACATCTTATGGGGACAATCACTCTTTTGGTGCATCTTTGCATATACCTTTAAATGGTGGTGATTTTAAAGAAGTTGAGGCACTTAAAGTATCAGCACTCACTAAAGAAACTAAAAACAGAGAGTATAAAATACAAAGAGAGCAAGAGTATATAAGACACTATCAAGAGTATCAAAATGCTAAAAAACAGCTTGAGATTTTAGAACGCTCACAACAAGATTTTGAAAAGAGTGAAGACACTATTCAAAAAGCCTATCTGAAACGATATGTAGATTTTAACACTTATCTGCAGGTTTTACAACAGACACTTAATGTAAAAAATCAGATAATAGTTATGAAAAACAAAGAGCAGTTAGAAGCGACTATTATCAATACAATATCAAGTGGGAAAGTGTATGAGTAGAGTTATAGCCTCATGTAAAAATATTGTTAAAACTTTTAACTCAGGAGAAGCAGAAGTAAAAGCACTCCAAGGCATCACTCTTGATGTTTATGAAAATGAACTCCTTATGCTAGTTGGTCCTTCAGGATGTGGTAAGACAACTTTTGTATCTGTTTTGAGTGGGCTTTTAAGTTTTGAGGGTGGTGTTTGTGAACTTATGGGAGAGGATGTAAGTGCTATGAGTGATGAGAGATTGACTGCGTTTAGAGGAGAAAATATTGGCTTTGTTTTTCAGACTTTCAATCTTTTGCCCTCTTTGAGTGCATTAGAGAATGTGGCACTTCCTCTTAGTGTAGCATCAAAAAAAAGACAAGAGTCACTTGCTCTTGGCTTAGAGATGCTTGAAGCAGTTGGGCTTAGTGGCAAAGAAGATGTCAAACCAAGTGGACTTAGTGGTGGTGAACAGCAAAGAGTGGCAATCGCAAGAGCATTGGTGCATAGCCCAAAGTTTATCATCTGTGATGAACCGACAAGCAGTTTAGACCACAAATCAGGACAGGTAGTTATGGAACTTTTAACAAAAATAATCAAAGAAAAAGGTGCGAGTATGATAGTGGTGACACATGATAATAGGATTTATAAATATGCCGATAGAGTTGTGCATATGGAAGATGGTAAAATTATAAAGGTAGCTTCATGAGAACTTTTTTTCTACTTATTTTTATCTCTCTTATCGGTCTTGGAGTTACACTTAGTGCAATATATTATCAAGACTTAGAAAAGTCAGGTAGTAATGTTGCTGTAGCTTCTATCAAACTTCCATATAAATCTTTTATTGCAGGAACAGGCATTGTTGAAGCAGGAAGTAAAAATATCATAGTTGGCTCACAAGTTGGTGGTATTGTAAAAAAAGTATATGTTCAAAGTGGTGACAAAGTTCATAAAGGGGAACTTCTTTTTAGTATAGATGATGCTAAAGTGAGAGTAAATCTTCCTGTGATAGAAGCAGAAGTGCAAACGGCTTTGACAAAAGTACAAAGTGCAAAACATCAATCGGACATCATAAAGAAGATGAAAAAAGTTTCTGCTAGTATGGTTACAAAGGAAAAATACACAAAACTTCTTGATGTTTACAGTGAAGCTAAAGAGAATCTAAAATTAGTCAAGCAAAAACTGGAAGCTCTGCACAATACATTGAAACTTTATCAAGTGTATGCTACTGTTGATGGCATAGTGTTACGCTCAAATCTTACGAAAGGTTCTTTATTTGCTGCCAACTCAAAAGCACTTATTTTAGGAAGTGATAGCCATAATGTAAAAGTCAATATCAATGAGTTTGACACTTGGAAATTTCAAAAAGGTGCAGAGGCTACTGCTTTTATAAGAGGCAATCCAAAACAAAAAGTAAAACTCTCTTATCTCTACACTATTCCAATGGTTACACGAAAAACAAATCTTACTGGAAGCCCTACAGAGCAAACCGATACAAGAGTATTACAGGTGGTTTATAAAGTGAAAACAAGTCCAGATTTCCCCATTTATGTTGGAGAGATGCTTGATGTGTTTGTTAAAACTGCAAAAGGTAAGTAATGTTTAGAGTTGCCGTAGAGATGCTCCTTCATGATAAAACTAAGTTTTTGGGGCTTTTAATAGGTGTTTCGTTTACAGCATTTTTGGTCACTTTTGCCATGGGATATTTTGCAGGTTTCATGACAAGGGGATTTGCTCTTGTTAGTGAAAACCCGAGTGCGAAAGTGTGGGTGATGGATCCTGCTGTAAGTTCAGCAGAAGCGACTATAAACATGAGTGAGTCTTCTCTGGATAGTGTTCGTGGTGTTGCAGGTGTAGAGTATGCCACGCCTCTATATCTAGGAGATGTGACAGCTCGTTATGCAAATGGACATTTTCAATCATTTCAGACTATAGGTGTTGATGACGCTACTCTTAGTGGTGCACCTAAACCTGCTAACCTCTTACATATTCCAAACAGTGTTATAGTTGATAGTGGAGGAACAGAGGGGAAACTTCAAACACCCATAGAGAAAAAAGATATGTGGGCTTATGATGGTTCTCACTTAAATGCCCCAACAAGAGAGCTAAGATATGGTGATGAGATGCTTATAAACTCAAAAAGAGTTGTAGTTGCAAGTGTTTCGCACACTATACCCCGTTTTCCTCCAAGACCTTTGCTTTATACAACTACATCAAACTTTAAACGGCTTATCCCAGGAGAGAAAAGATATATCACTTTTATCATGGTTCGTCCTGTAAAAGACATTACTCCAAAAGAGCTTGCAAAACGCATTTCTCAAAAGACACAACTCAAAGCTATAACAAGTGATGATTTTAAAAAAGAGACGGTCATGTGGTTTATGATAAACTCTGAAGATGTTGGCGATATGGTAAACATGGTAGTGTTAGCCATGTTAGTAGGCTTTGGAGTCACAGGCGTAATGCTCTATATGTTTACCTATGAAAACCTTAAACAGTATGCCGTTTTAAAAGCTATGGGAGCTTCATCTAAACAGTTAAGAGACATGATATTTACACAGGTTTTTATCAGTGCCATGATAGGAAGTGGAATCGGTATTGGCATAGCTTCACTTTTGGCACAAATTATTTCAAGTCCAACTTTCCCATTTCGCATGATGTGGTTCGCTCCACTTGTTGGTTTTTTGGGTGTTATGATAGTAAGCATGACTGCTGCATTTATCAGTCTGCGTCCCATTAAAAACATGGAACCAGCGATAGTTTTTAAATTATAAAAATCGTGAGACAAGTTGTGAAAGACTTGTCTCATCAACAGCACCTGCCATTCTATGAACTTCTTTCCCATCTTTAAATATCATCAAAGTTGGTATGCTTCTGATGCCAAATCTTGCACCTAGATTTTGTTCATTTTCAGTATTTACTTTAGTAAAAAGTGTTTTTAGAGGAAACTTACTTGCAGTTTTTTCAAAGACTGGTCCCATCATTTTACATGGTCCACACCAAGGTGCCCAAAAGTCAATGATAACAGGAATATCACTATTTACTATAACTTCATCAAAGTTATTGTTTGTTAGTTCTATCGGTTTTGTATCTAAAAGTGACTTTTTACATTTTCCACAGTTAGCTTTTTTGTAACTATCTTTTTGTGGTACATTATTTACACTTAAACAGTGTGGGCATATAACTCTCATATTTTTTCCTTAGAAAGAATTTTCTTTGTATTTTAAACTTGATGCTATGATATAACAGATGGAATCTTTTATGTTTGATATATTGTTATAATTATCAATCCCAAAAGCAAAATTATTTTCTTCATGGATTATACTAACACCAGAACTCATATCAACTAAATGAAGTTTTGATGAGTCTAAAAGTCTTGCATCACTAACACCTTCAAACTCTAACTCTAATGTTATCCAATCAAACTCTTTAGAACTATCTTGGAGAGCAAATATAAGTTTCATGTTAGTCGGTGAGATAACTTCAAGTGAGCGAAATTCACCCTCTTTAAAATTATCAAATCTTTGCATAAACTGAGGTAATGCTTTTGCTAACAAAGGTCTCATGTTAGTATCCTATTGACAACCAACACATTCCATACTTCTGTCTTCAACATCATTATGAACTTCTGGAGATTGTGAACGAAGATAGTAAGTTGATTTTAGTCCTAGTTTCCATGCAAGCATATATATCTCATTTAGGTATCTTCCACTTGCTTTATCTAGTGTTATGAAGATGTTTAGAGATTGTCCTTGGTCTATCCATTTTTGACGGATTGCAGCAGCTTTTATAAGAACTGTTTGGTTTAGCTCATAAGCTGGAGTATAGTAACTCCAAGTCTCAGGAGATAGTTTTGGAACAACAACAGGGATAAGTCCAGATAGATTTTCTTCTGACCACTTTCGTTTAAATACTGGCTCGATAGCTTGAGTTGTTCCTGTTAAGATAGAGATAGAACTTGTAGGTGCTACAGCCATTAAGTAGCCGTTTCTCATGCCTTGTGCTTTTACTTTGTTTCTTAGTTCATCCCACTCATAAGTAGAAGCGAAAAGTCCACCACGGTCAACAAGATTTATAACCTCTGCATTTGCATGATCTTGAGGCATGATTCCTCTGCTCCATTTACTACCTTCAAACTCTGGGTAAGCACCTTTTTCTTTTGCTAAGTCTGATGAAGCAGATACAGTGTTATAACACACTGATTCCATAAGCTCATCTATCTTATCAAAGTGTTCTTGACTTCCCCACATGATACCTTGTTCTGCTAACATTTGTGCTTCACCCATAACACCAAGACCGACAGAACGAGATCTCATGTTAGTTCGTTTTACTTTTTCAACAGGATAGAAGTTCAGGTCTATAACATTATCCAAACATCTAACAGCAGTTGGAACGATTTTATCTATTTTGTCTGTTGAGTTTATGCGAGAAAGATTTATGGATGCGAGGTTACAAACAGCAGTTGCTCCATCTACCTTTTCTTTTTCAACTACATATATCGGTAGTCCACCAAGTGAGTCTAATGCCGTAACTTTTTTAGCAGGTTTTTCTATCCCACTATCAACCTTAACCATTTCATCCTCTTCATAACTAACACTATCGCCATTTTCAAAAATGAACTTTATTTTGTAGTGATTTGGTTCTGTGTTTTGAAAGATTTCTGTACAAAGGTTTGAGCTTCTTATGATTCCATAGTGGTCGTTTGGATTGGCACGGTTTGCATTATCTTTAAAACAAAGAAATGGTGAACCAGTCTCAAAGTATGATGTTAGTATCTTTTTCCAAAGGTCTTTCGCTTTCACCTTTTCTTTTATAATACTTTCATCTTCTTCTAGTTCTAAGTAGCGTTTGTTAAACTCTTCCCCATACATGTTTGTTAGTTCTCTTGTGTCATATGGGTCAAAAAGTGTCCAGATAGCATCTTCTTGTACTCGTTGCATGAAGATGTCATTGAGCCATAAAGCTGGGAAAAGGTCATGTGCTCTACGACGCTCTTCACCAGAATTTTTCTTCAAGTCTAAGAAGTCATTGATGTCTATATGCCATGGTTCCATGTAAACAGCGATAGCACCTTTTCTAGTTCCTAGTTGATCAACAGCTATGGCGATGTCATTTGTAATCTTTAAAAATGGTACACTTCCTCCTGCTGCATTTTTATGACCATCTATGGATGAACCCATAGAACGGATACCTGTCCAGTCCCATCCGATTCCACCACCAAACTTAGAGAGCATTGCCATCTCTTGATATGAGTCAAATATACCCTCGATGTTATCAGGAGTAGAACCTATGTAACATGAACTAAGTTGATGTCTAGTTGTCCTTGCATTTGATAGTGTAGGTGTTGCTAACATAACTTCAAATTTACTTATCATGTTATAAAACTTGATAGCCCACTCTTGTCTGTTTTCTTCTCTTTGCGCTAAGAACATGGCTATTGCCATGAACATATGTTGCGGAAGTTCTATAGGTGATTTTTGAGAGTTCTTTATAAGGTATCTATCGTAAAGTGTTTTTATCCCAAGATAGTTAAACTGTAAATCCCTCTCTGGTACTAAATGCTTTTCTAACTCTTCAAGGTCATACATCTCTTTTAAACCAAGAAGTATTCGTCCCTCTTTTTCACCTTTTTCAAAGTATTTTTCTAGTTTGCAGTAACCAGTAAAACCATTTACTTCATGATAAAGATTAAAGAGAAAAAGACGAGAAGCAACGAATGTCCAGTTCGGAGCATCTATATCTATCTTATCAACTGCTGTTTTGATTAGTGTCTTTTGAATCTCTATAGATGTTATTCCATCACGAAAGTGAATTTGAGCATCAACTTCTAACTCACTTTGAGAAACATTACCCAAATCTTTAACAGCAGCAGATGTGTACTTCTGTATTTTTGTTATATCAAGTGTTTCTGTTCTGCCATTTCTTTTTATAACTGTTATCATTTATACTCCTCTACTTTATTTATTGAAAACTCTAGCAAATATATTATCTACATTTTTTGTATAGTAATCATAGTTAAAACACTCACGAATCTGCTCTTCACTAAGTGAACTTCTTAACTCTTCATCAGCTAACAAATGGTTAAGATAAAGTGATTCGCCATTTTCATCTGTAGTTGGTTTCCCTTGCTGTATCTCTTCCCAAACTTTCATGGCATTTCTTTGAACAATACGATAAGCATCTTCACGACTTACACCTTGAAGCGGTAGTTCTAAAAGTACCCTTTGAGAGAAAACAAGTCCACCAGTTAGGTTTAGGTTTTTCATCATGTTTTCAGGGTAAACTGTTAGGTTAGCTATAACATTATTCATACGGTGAAGCATGAAGTCAGTTGTTATAAAACTATCAGGTAACCAAAATCTTTCAGTTGAACTATGTGATATATCTCTCTCATGCCAGAGTGCAACATTTTCCATAGCAGGTATAGCATAAGAGCGAATCATACGAGCAAGTCCTGTTATGTTTTCTGTTAGGATAGGGTTTCGTTTGTGAGGCATAGCAGATGAACCTTTTTGTCCTTTTGCAAAATACTCTTCACACTCATAAACTTCTGTTCTTTGCCAGTGTCGAACTTGAACAGCAAATTTTTCGATTGTTGAAGCCATAAGTGCCATTGAAGTTGCAAGACGAGCATATCTATCTCTTTGGATAACTTGGTTAGATGCTGGTGCTGCTTTGAGTCCTAGTTCTTCGCATGTATATTCTTCAAGTTCAAGTGGTGCATGGGCAAAGTTACCCATAGCTCCACTAACTTGACCGACAGCTATAACATCCATAGTTTGCTCTAAGTTTTCTAAGTGTCTAGCCATCTCGTCATACCAAACAGCAAGAACAAGACCAAATGTTATAGGCTCACCATGTATGCCATGACTACGACCAACCATTAGAGTCATCTTGTGTTCCATCGCACGCTTCTTGATAGACTCCATTATCATTTTTACATCTTTTATGATTAACTCTAAAGAGTCTTTCATCTGAAGAGCTACTGCTGTATCTACAGTATCTGATGAAGTCATACCATAATGAAACCATCTGCTCTCATCACCAAGTGTTTCTGAAACAGAAGTAGTAAATGCTATAAGGTCATGACGAGTTACTGCTTCTATCTCATCTATGCGTTTTATATCAAAACCTGCATTTGCAACTATTTTGTCTGCATCGTCTTGAGGTATTTTTCCCAATCTTGCCCAAGCTTTTACAACTGCTTTTTCAACATCTAGCCACGCTTGGTATTTTGCTTGATAAGTCCACTTTGAACTCATCTCTTCTCTTGAATATCTATCGATCATATATATCGCCTTTATGATTATTATCTTATATATTTATGTTAGAATTAGCATAATTAAAGTAGTTTATTTTACAGAATTTTTAGTAAATAAGCGATTAAAAAGGAAAGAAATTTTGCCATTTACTATAAAGAAAATGTTTGCCAAAAAAAAACAAAAAGCAGTTCTGTTTTTGATAAATGAGTTGGGCTATACACAAAGAGAAGCTCAACGATTCATATCAAAAGGAAGAATACTTGTTAATGGTGAAAAGATGCTTAAAACTGCTGGAGAGATTGAAGGTGAGTTTGAGTTTATATACTTTGAACCAATTACAAAAGGTTTAGTTCCAAATCATGAGGATGATGAATTTGTAGTTTTTGACAAGCCTAGTGGTGTCTTAGTCCATCCTCAAACAAAAAAGACACCCTACTCTCTTATTGATGAATTGAAGTATCAGTTTGGTAGAGATGCAAATATTGCACATAGAATAGATCAAGAGACAAGTGGATTAGTATTATGCTCAAAAAATAAAGATAGTGAGCGAAAACTAAAGATGATGTTTCAAGAAAGAGAGATGCAAAAAAAGTATCTTGCTATGGTTCATGGAGAGATAAAAGATGAGTTTATTGTTGATGCTCCCCTACTTCGTTCACAAGCAAAAAGTGCTTTTGTTAGAATGGTAGTTAAAGTTCATGAAGATGGTAAAAAATCTATAACAAACTTTAAACCTATAAAATACTATCCAGACTTAGATATGACTATGATTGAGTGTTCTCCAAAAACTGGAAGACAACATCAGATAAGAGTACATTTGTTTCACGTGAAACATCCAATAGTTGGTGATCCAATTTATGGACAAAGTGAAGAGATGATAATAAAGTTTTTAGATAGAGAACTAAGTCCTCAAGATAGAATAAAAAATGGAGGAGCAACAAGACTTCTTCTTCATGCTAATGAATTAGAATTTGAACTAAACAACAAAATATATCACTTGAAGAGCAAGATAGACTTTACTACTATCTGTATGAATTCACTTAAAGTATAATATTTTATAAAATATGTGAATAACTTATTAAATTGTGAATAGTTTTTTATAATGTTGAGTATAATATTCATCTATTATGGCTATATAAGCCCTATAATAGGGATATTGAATCTATGAGTATTATTTTTTAAGTTAATATTTATATAAAATTATTCTTAAAATAAGAGTAGATTTAGAAATTTATTCTCCTCTATTATTGTTTGTATTCACAAGTTAGAACAATGTGTGAATAAGTTAGAAAATTTATTATGAATAAGAACTGATTTTTTTGATTTTTTATGTGAATTGCTTTTATTATTTATTTATAAGAATAGTAGGGTATTATTACATTTATAAACGACCTCCCTGGTGTGTTGGTCGTTTTGTAAAATTTTCTATCTATATCTTACCATTTCTAAGTGCATAAAAAAATCCACCCATTGCTCCTATAAATGACACTGTTATAAAAATTACTTCTCCGATATCTACATAACTCATTATATTACCTCGTTTTTAGTTTTTTCTTTTAGCTGACCACATGCAGCACTTATATCTATACCCTTAGAGTCCCTTATAGTACACAACAAACCATGCTTGATGAGATACTCTTGAAAAGATACCATATCCTCACGGCTAGGTCTGTCATAATCTGTACCAGGATAAGGATTGAAATATATTAGATTGACTTTTGCTTTTATGCCAGTTAATAGTTTGACAAGTTTTTTAGCAGAGTCTAAATCATCATTTTTACCTTTGATAACAAGATACTCAAACATAACTCGTTTTCTAGTATCTATAGGAAAGCGTTTTACTGCATCTATTATAGATTGAATATTGTGAGCTTTGTTCATAGGTATTAACTCACTTCTTAGTTTGTCATCAACTGCATGTAAAGATATGGCGATATGAACACCTAAATCCATTTCGCCAAGTTTATCTATCTTTGAGCTAAGTCCACTCGTAGAAACTGTTTGTCTCTTTCCACTGATACACAGTCCCTCATCTTCTTTAAAAATCTCTATAGCTTTTGTTAGGTTAGTTAAGTTATCTAATGGCTCACCCATACCCATATAGACTATATTTATTTTACGATTATGTTTGTGATTGTTATCTTTTTTAAGCGTAACAACTTGAGCTACTATCTCACCAGCACTTAAGTCTCTTGTAAAACCACCCTTCGCTGTCAAGCAAAATGTACACCCTACTTTGCATCCAACCTGTGTTGAAACGCAGATAGTATATTTTGCTTCTTGAACAACTTCACCATTACAATCAAGTTGTTCATCTTTCATTTTTAACCAAACTGCTTCCATGGTTTTCCCATCTTGCAACTCTAAAAGATACTTAATCGTTCCATCAATTGACTCTTCTTTGTTAGCAATTGTTAGTGGATTTACAATGTATTTTTGTGATAGCTCTTCTTTTAGATTTTTAGGAATATTTTTCATATCCTCATAACTACTTGCATAGTTATGGTATAGCCAACTATAGATTTGTTTAGCTCTAAAAGCTGGTTTTACGAGTTTAGTAAGTTCTTTTTGTGTATAGTCCATCAATGATGGTTTTAGTTCACTCATTATTTTGTAAGTTCCTTGATTCGTTTTGTTACATGTTCTGTTAGTAGTTCTTTAGCTTTTTTATGATTTTTCAGAAAATCTTTATGAGCATTTTCGTTAGTAAAGTTTGTTATACAAAAAACACCACCAGCAGGAATATCAAACTCTTGTGCTATTTTAAGTACAGAAAAAAACTCCATATTTTCAATCCCTACTCCAAACTTTAAAAAGTTTTTTGCTAACTCACTGTTAGTAGAAACATAGTTTGAAGAGTTCACAACTATATCTTTTTTGTCTGTTTCATTTGTTGTTATTACATTATCTAGTGGTGTATAAGAATTATTGTTTAAAAATGATAGTTCAATATTTGATGATGTTTTACTTTCAACTATATCAAAAATCTTAGCCTCTCCATAACTACCAGCACTACCAACAAAAAGTAAAAATTCTGGTTTATCAAACATGCAAAGTCTAGTAAGATTCATAGCTGTTTCGATAAGCCCTACTCCAGTTGGTTGTGCAAAATCAAATGTTTCGTTATTTCCAGCACAAATTATCATTTAAAGACGCACCGGAATATTTTGTTCATGCAGATAATGCTTTAAGTCCATAATATCAATCTCTTTATAATGAAAGATACTTGCTGCAAGTGCTGCATCAGCTCCATGATTAAAAGCCTCTTTTATGTGTTCCATAGTTCCTGCTCCTCCACTAGCTATAACAGGTACATTAACAGCTTTGCTAATCTGTTCAGTAATATTTAACTCAAAACCAGCTTTAGTTCCATCAGCGTCCATAGAAGTTAAAAGTATCTCTCCACTTCCACGGCTTACAACTTCTTTTGCCCATTCAACAGCATCAATACCTGTATCAACTCGTCCACCGTTTAAAAAGACATGATATTTTTCACCACTTCGTTTAACATCTATAGCAGTTACAATACACTGAGAACCAAATCTTTTAGCACCCTCGTCAATAAGTTCAGGTCGTTTTATTGCTGCAGAGTTTACACTTACTTTATCACATCCTACATTTAGCAGTTTATAAATGTCATCGAGTTTTCGTATGCCACCACCAACAGTTAATGGTATAAATATCTCACGAGCAACCTCGGCTACTATGTCAACGATAGTGTCACGGTTATCAGATGAAGCTGTAATATCTAAAAAAGTAAGTTCATCAGCACCCTCTTCATTGTATCTTCGTGCAACTTCTACAGGGTCACCTGCATCTTTTAAACCTACAAAATTAACACCTTTAACAACGCGTCCATCTTTAACATCAAGACAAGGTATAATTCTTTTTGCAAAATAGTTCATGATAAGTTAGAGCCTTTTAGCTGGGTTTTGTATAAGATATGCAATTATATCCTTTTAGACTTAACAGATAGTTTGTTTCACGTGAAACATAAAAAAGCATTCTCTTTATATTTCTTTAATATATAACATACTATAATGACTTAATATATTGAAGAGGTGCAAATAATGGAAAAAGAAGAAGTCGTAAATCATTTAAGAGCAGCAAAAGCTGCACACATAAAATGGGTTCAAAGAGCAAAATTATTGATAAATGGATTAGATATAGAAGAAGGTGCTATCCCTGTTGATTCAACAGAGTGTAAGTTTGGGCAATGGTTTTATGGTGATGGTCAGCTATTAAATTCTTTAGCAAATAATCCAACAGAAGCAATGTCAAATATAGAAACTCTTCATTTTAAGCTTCATGATCAGTATTTGCAAATTTTCAATGTTTATTTCAGTAAAACTAAAGGTGGCTTTTTTAGTAAAATATTTGGAATGAAGAGAAAAGTAG
Source organism: Sulfurimonas sp. (assembly GCA_027047745.1). GTDB lineage: Bacteria > Campylobacterota > Campylobacteria > Campylobacterales > Sulfurimonadaceae > Sulfurimonas. The sequence goes on along the minus strand of JALTUB010000150.1, from coordinate 16,624 downwards.
TTGGTGAATTTGAAGCCCAAGTTGCTAAAGAACATTATGACATAATGGAAAATATATCTAAAGAACTCTTGGATGAAATAAATAGGCTAGAGAGAAGACTCATAGCTGTATCAGAGGATAAAATTAGAACTTTAATATAAAAATTAACAAATACTTGCTTTTTTAGTATTTGTTATCTATATATAAGTAAAGTTACTATAGACTAAGCCTCATGAAAAGAGAAAGCGTTATAGCAAAGAAAAAGTTTGGACAAAACTTTTTAAAAGATGAGAGCGTTTTAAGAAAGATCGTCGAAGCGATGCCCAAAAACGACAATAAAGTAGTCGAGATTGGACCTGGCTTAGGTGATTTAACTAAATTTTTAGTTGATGTCAAAAGTGTAGAAGCTTTTGAGGTAGATACCGATTTATGTAAATTGTTACAAAGTGAATTTAAAAAAGAGATTGTCACCAAGCGACTCCAGCTCAATTGTGGGGATGTTCTACAAGCTTGGAAGAGTTCTTTAGTTGATGAACCGTATGATTTAGTGGCAAACCTGCCCTATTACATCGCGACAAATATCATCCTAAAAGCACTCGCAGATCCAATGTGTAAAAATATACTTGTAATGGTTCAACTTGAAGTAGCAGAAAAATTTTGTGCTGTAGCAGGTGAAAAAGTATTTGGTTCTTTGAGTGTTATAACTCAAAGTATTGGTTCTTCACATATAGTAGTGAAAGTACCACCAACTGCGTTTGACCCTCAGCCAAAGATAGACTCTGCTGTTTTTCTTATACAAAAAAGTAGCGATAGAAATGATGAAGAGTTTGAGAATATGTTAAGAGTTGCATTTAAGCAACCTCGAAAAACTCTTATGAAAAACCTATCACAAAAGTATGACAAAACATTACTTTTAGAAGCTTTTGACGAGCTTGAACTTACATTAACGATTCGTCCTCATCAACTCCAAACACATGACTATCACCAACTCAATAAGTGCCTAACTAGAGTAAATGAGATAGTTCAATGAAAAAAGAGATGACAAGATGCAAGGCGAAAGTCTGTAGGAGCTACTAGTAGCTTTAAAGGCTTTCAACGAAGTCAGATTGTTATCTCCTTTTTCACCCGAAGGGCAGCATTTAAAAGATTTATCTTCTGCGTTAAACTTAGGCTAACGATACTAGTATCGCCAACCAAAGTTTGCCTTGAACCTAAACCTTTTAAATGGTGTTGAAATATCTCATTTACTCTAGTTAGGCACTTAAAATAACAAGGAGTTTGGATGGCAGAAGAAAATCAGGGGACAACTCAAGAAGTTAAACCTCAGGAAAATACTAGACCAAATAATAACCAAAACAGAAAAACAAACAATAGTGGAAATCGTAAACCGAATCCAAATAGAAATGCTAATAAAAATCCTAATGCAAAAGAAGGCAATAAGCCAGCTGGTAATAAACCAAATAAAAATAAGAATCGTAACAATAGATATAAGCGTCAGCCTACACCATTAGATAAAAATTTAAAAGATTTTGTAAATAAAAATCAAGAAGCACATAAACAAAGACTAAATCCACATTTCAAGCTTGATTTAGAGTCAAAAGCGAAGATCAAAATAACACCACTTGGTGGACTTGGTGAGATTGGTGGTAATATTACAGTATTTGAAACTGAAAATGAAGCAATACTTATAGATGTAGGTATGAGTTTCCCTGATGAAACTATGCATGGTGTTGATATTCTGATACCAGATTTTTCATATATCCGTGAGATTAGAAAAAAAATCGTTGCTGTAATTATTACTCATGCTCATGAAGATCATATTGGTGCTATGCCTTATCTTTATAAAGAGATGCAGTTTCCAATATACGGAACTCCTCTTCCTTTAGCACTTATTGGAAGTAAATTTGATGAGCATCACTTAAAAGATCATAGAAAATATTTTAATCCAATTGTAAAAAGAGAAATATATAAAATAGGAAATGATTTTGAAATAGAGTGGATGCATATGACACACTCTATTATTGATTCATCTTCTCTAGCTATTACAACGGCTGCTGGTACTGTTATTCATACTGGTGACTTTAAGATAGACTACACTCCTGTTGATGGTTATCCTGCAGATTTACATAGACTTGCACATTATGGAGATAAAGGAGTTTTATGTCTTTTAAGTGATTCTACTAACTCTCACAACCCTACTCCAACTGGTTCAGAGCTTAGTGTCGGACCTGCCCTTGATCGTATTTTCTCTAAAGCAGATGGAAGAGTTATCCTATCTACATTTAGCTCTAATATTCACCGTGTACAACAGGCTATAGAGTATGGGGTAAAGTATGGAAGAAAGGTATGCGTAATAGGTCGTTCAATGGAGCGAAATATTGAAATGGCTCTGCAGTATGATTATGTAAGGTTTCCAAAAGGTATTTTTATAGATGCTGATGAAGTTGCCAGTCTTGAAGATTCAAAAGTGCTTATTGTCACAACTGGTTCTCAAGGTGAAGCAAATTCAGCACTGTTTAGAATGTCTATAGGTGAGCATAGACATATAAAAATCAAACCAACTGATTTGATTGTTCTCTCTTCTCGTGCTATTCCTGGAAATGAGGGAAGCATCTCTGGGATGTTAAATCATCTTCAAAGAGCAGGGGCTAATGTGGCTATGGATAAAAATATTCATGTCTCTGGTCATGCTTCTATGGAAGAGCAAAAACTTATGTTGCGTTTAGTAAATCCTAAGTTTTTCTTGCCTATTCATGGTGAATACAATCATGTTACAAAACATAAAGAGACAGGAATGCTTTGTGGTGTTCCTGAGAGAAATATCTTGTTGATGACAGATGGTGAACAGATAGAAATATCTCCTAAATATATGCGAAAAGCAAAAACTGTTAAAACAGGTAAAACATATATTGATAACCAAAACAATAATAAGATAGATGATGATATAATCTTAGATAGACAAAAACTTGCAAGTGATGGTGTTGTCATGATGGTTGTTGAGGTAAGTGAGCAAAGTTCTAAACTTTTAGAACACCCAAAAGTAACAACATTTGGTATAGTTCCAGATAAGCAAGATAGAGCTTTTGCAAAAGAGATGCAAGGTATAGTAGAGCAGTTCCTAGTTAATATTAAACCAGGTTTACTAGAAAATGGTAGAGCTTTAGAAAATGACTTGCGTCAAGTAGTTAGAAAACACATTTTCCGTAAAATGAAAAAGTATCCACTTATAGTACCACATGTATTAGTTCACTAAAATTATCCATCGAACAAGGAGATAGTATGTCAGATGAAGTATTTAACAGAGTTTTAGAACTTACTGATGGTAACTATTCAGAAGTTGTTGTCAATAGTGAAGCTGTAATATTTATAGATTTTTATAGTGACTACTGTGGTTCTTGTCGTGTTGTTTTAAAGTATTTAGAATCATTAGCTGAACGATTTGAAGATGAAAATGTTATCATCGCAAAGCTAAATGTTGATGATAATCCTAAAACTGCTGATAAATTAAATGTGACACACATTCCTTATATCGTAGTTATAGGTGAAGATAAAACAATAAAAAGAGCAAGAACAGGAGTTCTTTCTCTTAATGGATATACTAAGATGATAGATAAAACCTTACACAGAGGTGGTCTTATTTCTAAAATAATTGATAAATTTAAAAGTTAAATAGGTATTAAAGATGTCTCAAGAAAAAAACTTAGAATTTGAAAATGCAGTAAAAACCATGATGTTTCATGTTGGAGAAGATCCAGAGAGAGAAGGTTTACTCCAAACACCTTCTCGTGTGCGTAAGGCATATGAATTTTTATATAGTGGATACAAAGAAGACCCTAAAGAGATACTTTCTAAAGCACTCTTTACAAGCTCTAATGATGAAATGGTTCTAGTAAAAGATATAGAATTTTACTCTACATGTGAACATCATCTTTTACCAATTATTGGACGGGTTCATGTAGCTTATATACCAGATGGTAAAGTTGTAGGTCTCTCTAAAATCCCTAGAGTAGTTAATGTTTTTGCACGCAGAATGCAGATTCAAGAACAACTCACAGAGCAGATTGCTGATGCTATCATGGATACTATCGCACCTAAGGGTGTAGCCATAGTAATCCAAGCTAGACACATGTGCATGGAGATGAGAGGTGTTGAAAAAATAAACTCAACAACAACATCATCAGCACTTAGAGGTCTGTTTAAAAAAGATGAAAAAACAAGAAGCGAGTTTTTTTCTTTAGTCAATTCTACAGGTAGTACCCGTTACTAATAATGCCATTTTCTTCACTTAAAGATAAACTATCTTCTAAAAATTACACAGTATCTTTTGGTGAAGTTGTTAAGATAAATGCAACAGTTATCACGGCTACAGGACTTAAAGTCAGTATTAGTGATATGGTTAAAATAATTTCAAATGATACTGGGCAAGAGACAGTAGGAATGGTTACTGAGATTGATGGTAGAACTTTTTATATAACACCTTTTAGTTTTGTAGAGGGATTTTGTTCTGGTGATAGAGTCTTTCTAAACTCCACAGGTTTAAATATCCCTATCGGGGAGTCACTGCTTGGTCGCGTAGTTGATCCATTTATGAGACCTATTGATGACAAGGGCAACATCAATAACTCTACACTTTCTCCCATCATAAAAGCACCTATCTCTGCTATGAAACGAGGAATGATTGATGAAGTTTTTAGTGTAGGTGTTAAAAGTATTGATGGTCTGCTTACTTGTGGCAAGGGTCAAAAACTTGGTATCTTTGCAGGTAGTGGAGTAGGGAAGTCAACCTTGATGGGAATGATTGTCCGAGGATCTGAGGCACCTATCAAAGTTGTTGCACTTATCGGTGAGCGTGGTCGTGAAGTACCTGAGTTTATACAAAAAAATCTTGGTGGAAATCTTGAAAATACAGTAATTATTGTAGCAACATCAGATGATAGTCCTCTTATGAGAAAATATGGTGCTTTTGCAGCTATGAGTGTTGCTGAATATTTTAAAGATAAAGGGCTAGATGTTCTATTTATCATGGACTCTGTAACTCGTTTTGCGATGGCTCAACGAGAGATAGGTTTAGCCCTTGGTGAACCACCAACATCAAAGGGATATCCACCATCTTCACTTACGCTTTTACCACAGTTGATGGAAAGAGCTGGAAAAGAGGAGGGCAAAGGCTCTATCACTGCATTTTTTACAGTTTTGATAGAGGGGGATGACATGAGTGATCCTATTGCTGACCAATCTCGTTCTATCTTAGATGGTCACATAGTTCTATCTCGTGAGATGACAGACTTTGGTATCTATCCACCTGTTCATATTTTAAACTCTGCTTCAAGGGTTATGAACGATATTATCAGCCAAGAGCATTTTCAGGCAGTTATAAAATTTAGACGCTATTACACACTTTTAAAAGAAAATGAAGTTCTAATCCGTATAGGTGCTTACACAAAAGGTACAGATAGTGAACTTGATGCTGCCATGTCTAAAAAAGAGGATATGGAAAAGTTTATCTCCCAAGGATCAAACATTCAGACAAACTTTGCAGATACAAGTGCCGAGTTGATTAGCTTGATGCAGGATTAAGTAATTTACTTAACAACAAATTCTGAACTTAGCCATTCATCCCTCTCTTTATGCTGTACTTCTGTTATAGCAAGTTCTTTTTTGGACATAAGCTCGTAAGTTTTCATAAGAGATTGGATTTCACTATCTTTGCCAAATATATCAATGTAAGAGTAGATAATATTTTGAGCACCTATAAATCTTCTTTTGGATAGATATACTTTTATCTTTGATTGAAAACTAACTCTTAACAAATCACCAATCTTTACTTTTCTTGTTTTAGTTAGTAGAAGTAAATCAAGTGTATCTTTGATGCCTTTAGGGTTTGCCTTTAGAGCAAAATCCTCACAAGTACGCATGAGCTTTACCCAATGTTTATTTAGTATTATGCCCATTTGAGTTATATTTAGTTGATGATGTTCGTCAAGTAGTTCGTAGCATAGTTTAAAATCATTTTTTTTGTAAGCATATTGTAGTTTCTGCATGTAGTCAAAGTTTGAGTATAATCGCTTTAGTTCTTTGTTCAAAAAAGATGTATTTTTTAGTTTTAGGAGTAACTCTTTAGCCCTTGATAGGTTACCTTCTGTTATGAGTGTATCTATTTTACTGATGTTTTTCTCTACAGTTTGGCTTAGGGCTACATATGTTGGAGCATTTTTAAAAACAGGGTGCTTACTGATTAACTCCTCCAATGTTTGAAAGTTGTTACTTTTAATAGCGTTTAAAAAACCGATGAAATCTTTATCTTTATTTAGCAAAAGTTTGATGATTTCTTGTTTTGAAACAACTGTTTTGTACTCCTTTAGTAGGGCTTTAGCATGATGTTCCTTCCCCATGAGCATATGACGCTGTGCATTTATAAAGTTTTCTTTGAAATTCTCTTCCATTTTTAAATAGAGTGGAGTCTGTTTTAATGCCTCATGTTTTTCAGCCATGGCGTATGCTACAATATATTTTTTTTCAAGACAAACAACTTTAAATCTATTATACTCATCAAAAGCATCAAATAGTTTAGATAACTCCTCTTGTTTGGACTGAACACCTTTTACTATATTAAGTGTTTTTTTTGCTAAAGTATTATTTTGATTCATCAATGCAGATAAAGCCTCTTTGTATATGCTATCGTATCGTTTTTCTAGCAGTTCATACTCATTTGACTCATGAAGCATAGGCTCATCTCCAACAAGGTCGTAAGCTTCTCGTATTTCGCTATTTATTAAATGCTTTCTAAGTTGGGCTTGATTAGGTATATTGACTTGCATAATTTTATAATTTTCAAGAGCTACAAGTAAAGTTTTATCATTGACAAGAAGTATTTTGTCTATTTTTCGTTTAAACTCTACATATTTAGAGTGAATTATTTTTGGTTTTTTTATATCAGCAATAGCTATATATTTCTCATTAGCGATTAGAGCTATAAAGTTTGGATTTGTCATTTTCTGTATCTGTTTGATATTTATAAAAGGAGCATCTATCCTTTTTTCTATCTCTTTTGTATGCAGATTGTGAACAAGAACTAAACCATTTACATTTGCACTAACAATAGTTTTGTCATCTATAAAACATAAGGCATTTATACGCTCTCCTTTCTCCAAAAGCACTGTTTTATCTGCTTGTGCATATATATCTATCACGAAAAGTGCGCCACCAGCACCACTACAAGCTAGATAGTTTTTGTATGTTGCAAAAACACTTACATAATTTTGTGAGATTGTTTTTTTTAGATAAGGAAAAGAACAAACTCTTGCTAGTAGGGCAGAATTATCATACCTATACTGCAGAACACGACCATTTTGAGTTCCTGCAATTATATAATCAGAGCAAAATGTAAGTAATATGATAGATTCTTTAGAAGTTTTGATACTCTTAATAATCTTTTTGGTTTTTAGATGAAGTATATTGATAACATTATCATTTGCAAAGGCTAATAGCAATCCATCCATACTAAAACACACAGCTGTTACATTTAATCGTAACTCTTTTGGCATTAGTTTAAATTTGCTTTTTAGACTACTATTGTCTAACAGTCTCATACCGTTATATTGTGTAGCATAAGCAATAGTTCCATCATCAAGAAGAGAAAGAGCGACTATATTAGAACGCTCATTGATAAGTTCTTGTTTGTTAAGCACAACTTTCTCCTTTTATAGTATTTTAGTACATTTTGTTTAAAAGCAGTTGAGGTCTGGTTTTTCCATTAAATTCATTTTTAGATACGCTATAACTACAAGTGATTTTTCTATTTTTAGGCATTTCAAAAACTCTTCTAAACGCAATGATTTCAACTGTTTTTCTTTGATGTGGAAATTGTCTTACTTCGATTCTTGAATGTGACTTATCAGCACCCATTAGTTTTATGGAGACAACTTCTGCATCTTTAAGAAGAAACACTGGACGATTGTTAGCCTCTCCAAATGGTTCAAAGCTATCAAGCAGTTCAAGTAACTCTAGGTCTATATCTTCGCTACTTATCATGCCTAAAACATCTTCTTTTGGGATAAAATCATTTGGATTAAGCTTAGACGCATTTTTATTTATTTCATTTTTAAAGAGAACAATATCTTCCTTCTTAAGCCCTAAACCAGCAGCCATTTTATGCCCACCAAATTTACTTAACAACTGTTCACTTTGTTTGATTAGCTCATAAATACTAACTTCACCAATGCTTCTAGCACTCCCTTTCGCTTCATCTTTGTTGATGCTCAAAACTATAGCAGGTTTGCCAAACTTATCAACCAAACGAGAGGCTACAATCCCTACAACACCTTCATGCCAGCCATCTCCTGCTACAACTATTATGCTGTCATTATCATCAACTGAGTTTATAGCTTGTAATGTCGTCTGTGCTTCAGTCTCTTTTCTCAAATCATTAAGTTTGCCCAAGAGTTCAAACTGTTTGTAAGCTTTATTTGTATCAGTTGCAGTATAAAAATCAAGTGCTATAGATGCATCTTCTAATCTTCCAGCTGAATTTATGCGAGGAGCGATAGAGAATGCAATATCTTCACTGGTAATATTAGATTTGTTTAAAAAGTCTCTAATGATAATTGATGAGGGTCTTGAAGATGTTTGCATGAGTTTTAGCCCCTCTTTTACTAAGGTTCTATTTATATCAACTAAAGGCATTATATCTGCAATGATTGCAATAGCTAAAATATCTAAAAACTGCTTCATGTCAATATCTAACTTTAGCTCTTTTTTTACAAGTGCCAAAAGTAACCATGCAACTTCTGCCCCACAAATCTCTTTAAAAGGGTATGAACAAGCTTCAAGTTTTGGATCTACGATATAAAGAGCATCTGGCAAGTTCTCTGATGGGGTATGATGGTCTGTTATGATTAGGTCTATACCTCTCTCTTTACATATACCAGCAGCCCCATTTGCTGCGATGCCATTATCAACAGTTATGACTAAATCTGCATCTATTCTCTCAAGAACTGTTGGACTAACTCCATAACCATCTCTAAAACGGTTTGGAATAATAGCTTCAAGAGGATAAGGAATCTGCCTAAAAAAGTCAATCATGATAGCAGTAGAACTAACACCATCAACATCATAATCACCAACAAGTGTTATCTTTTTGTTAGTTTGTATAGCTTCAGATATTTTTTTTGCTGCATCTGAAGCATTTAGAAGTAGGGCAGGGTTTGGTATCTGTGATAATCTTTTATCTTCACCCTCAAATCTTTGTGAGAGTAGATTATACACATCATTTTTACTTAGTAGTTTTGTATTGGACATTTTTATTCTTCTCCATTAATTACTGTTCTGTACTTACTTTGATATAGCCTATAATCATTGCTTTAGCCTAAATTACTTGTATATTATCTGTAACAATTTTTGAGTAGAGATCTAAACTGTCATTCACACTTTGTAGAACCACCTTATAAAAATCACTATAATTATTGTCGCTACTCTGCTGATATGTCTCAACTGCTTGAATATACTCTGCTCTGTTAGATACCTTGATGATAGCTTGAGGATAAGCATTTTGTAGTAAAACCAAATTCATCAGTAGTCTTGCAGTTCTTCCGTTGCCATCAATAAATGGATGGATAGATACAAATTTTAAGTGTACTAATGTAGCAAGTAGTATTGGTTCTTCTATTGTTTGAAAATGAAGCCATTTTATAAACTCATTCATCTCATCTTCTATCTTTAAAGGCTCTGTAAAACTATGTATCTCTCCATCACTTTTAACAACACCAATATTCTGCGTTCTATATGCTCCAGCATTTTTATTGTCAATTCCTCTTAAAACCAAATGGTGCAAATTTTTTATATCTATGAGTCTGATTTCTTTGGTATCAATATTTGCAAGCTCTTCGATGAAACTAATAGCTTCTTTATGATTAATAACTTCTAAATGCTCATTCATACTCTTACCACCTATAGTGATACCCTCATTTAAAATAAGTTTGGTTTCACTGTAAGTTAATGTTGAACCTTCAATGGCATTAGAATTATAGGTGAGTTGAATATCATATACATTTTTTAGATTTTTTACTTGTGCATCAGATAATGGTCTTGATTTATCTAATTGTTCTTTTTTTTGGTGAATTTGATCCAATAATTTTTGCACAATGCACCTTTTAATATAAAATAGTTAAATTTATATTATTTTAGCGATAATTAGCTTAAACTATTTGACCAGATTTATAGTCTTTAGCTTTGATTTTTTTTAAATCATAGTATAATATTGACTAGCACTAGCTAATAAAATTTAATAATGGAAAGTATAATGACAATTACAAAAGAAACGATTAAAGAAAGATTTAAAGAAGCCCAAGCAAATGACAATACTCATGTGATGGATAGAATGCTTGATATAACTTATGGTTTAACAACGAAAATGCCACTTTTTGGTAAGCTTGCTAAAACATCTTTAGATAAAATTGATGCATTAGAAAATGCTAAAACCTTATCTAGCAAAGTTTTTAAACCTTTTTTCCCTTTTCCAAAAGTGGATCCAAAACGAACTGAAAAATTTGTAGAAGATAACAAGAAAGAAGAAGAGTAGTTCTTAAAAACTACTCTGCGTTTAAACTAGCCTCAACAAAAGCAAGTATAGAAGCATTTGGGGTTTGCAGGCGTGATGTAAACTCTGGATGAAATTGTACACCTAAAAACCATGGATGACCCTCTATCTCAACAGTCTCAATCAAACCATTTGATTCACCAGTAACTATCATTCCAGCATCTTCAAGCTGTTTTCTGTAAGCAGGATTTGCTTCATAACGATGACGGTGACGCTCATAGATAACTTTTTCACCATTGTAAGCTTTTTGGATAAGTGAACCATCTTTTGTTTCACATGGGTATTCACCTAAACGAAGAGTTCCTCCCATTGGGGATTTGTGTGTTCTAAGTTGTGCATCTCCACTCTGGTCTAAAAAGTTATCTATAAGATAAACCATAGGGTGAGGCGTGTTCTCATCAAACTCAATAGAGTTCGCACCCTCAAGTCCAAGTACATTTCTAGCATACTCAACAAGTGTTAGTTGCATACCTAGACAGATACCAAGATATGGAACTTTGTTTACACGAGCATACTCTATAGCTTGAATCTTACCCTCAACACCACGGCTACCAAATCCACCAGCGACTAAAACGCTGTCACAATCTCCTAAAAGAGCCTCAGCCCCTCTCTCCTCTATCTCTTCAGCATCAACCCAATTAATCTCAACTCTAGTATCAAGATGAGCGCCACAGTGGATAAGAGATTCTGTGAGTGATTTATATGCTTCTTTAAGTTCAAGATATTTTCCTACAAAGCCAATAACAGTTTTGTTCTTTGGTTGAACGATTTTTTTAACCAATATATCCCACTCTTCCATATCTGGGTCTATTTCACCAAGATTTAGCTCTTTAGATATTGGTTTTAAGATGTTTTGTCTTAAAAATGTGACTGGAATATCGTAAATAGTTGCAGCATCAAGAGCTTCTACAACACTATCTGTTGAAACATCACAGCTCATCGCAAGTTTTTTCTTAAAAGTTTTAGGTAAAGCATTTTCACTTCTAGCAATAATCATCTGAGGGGTAATACCGATACGACGGAGTTCTTGAACAGAGTGTTGTGTTGGTTTGGATTTTAATTCACCAGCTGCTTTAATGTAAGGGATAAGAGTAACATGGATAAAAAAAGTTCCCTCAACATCATCATCATGTTTCATTTGACGAATCGCTTCCATAAAGGGAAGTCCTTCTATATCTCCAACAGTTCCACCAAGCTCTACAAGCAATATATCATGACCTTCACCAGCTAACTTGATACGATTTACAATCTCACCAACGATATGAGGAATAACTTGGATAGTTTGACCAAGGTAACCACCAGCTCTCTCACGCTCTATAACGCTTGAGTAAACTTGCCCAGTTGTGAAGTTAGATGATTTTAAAAAAGAAGCATCCAAAAATCGCTCATAGTTTCCTATGTCAAGGTCAGTCTCTGCACCATCTTTTGTAACAAATACTTCCCCATGTTCTAAAGGACTCATAGTTCCAGGGTCAACATTTATGTATGGATCGATTTTTAACATACCTACATTTATACCAGAGTGTTTTAAAAGTGTTCCAACACTCGCAGCAGTAATCCCTTTTCCAAGAGAGCTTAAAACTCCACCAGTTACAAAAATGTATTTAGTCATATAAAAATCTCCATGTAAAATCTATTTATTAATTTGCGATTATATTATAAAATCTCTTAAAATCTGTTATAATCCAAATATCACTTAAAAAATAAACAAAGAGATGAAAAATGGATAATATACTTTTATATGTAGTGTTTGTACTTGGTGTTTCTACAGTTTTAAACCTTTTGTTAAAACGAGTGAAAATATCGCCTATCATCGGATACATTTTTACAGGAATTGTTCTTTCATATATGTTTGATTTACATAAAGATGCTAACTCTCATGAGCTTGAACACATTAGTGAATTTGGTATCGTGTTTTTAATGTTTACTATTGGTCTGGAAATATCACTAACTAAAATGAGAACTATGAAAATGCTCATCTTTGGTAATGGTTTGGCACAGGTCGTTTTAACTGTGGTGGCTGTTTTTAGCATCTCTCACTATATATTTTTTATAGATTATCTCTCCTCATTGATGATAGCCCTCGCCTTTTCTCTGTCTTCAACAGCAGTAGTGCTAACATATCTGAAACAATCAAAAGAGATATATGCTTCATATGGGCAAAGAGCTACAGGAATACTCATCTTTCAAGATATTGCTGTTATCCCTATCTTGATACTTATAGGCTTTTTATCAAAAGAAGGTAATGATAGCATTAGTACAATTTTACTTCATACCTTTGGTAGTGCTTTTGTTGTACTTTTAGTCATGTTTACAGTAGGAAGAAAGATTATAGAGTGGCTTTTACACTTTTCAGCAACAAGTGAGTTAGATGAGCTTTTTATGGCATCTGTACTATTTATAGTAACTGCAACGGCACTTCTTGCACATTTTATGGGCTTCACATACTCTTTGGGTGCTTTTATTGCAGGTATGATTATCGCCGAGACAAAGTATCACTACAAAGTTGAGGCTGATATAGCACCGTTTAAAGATATTTTACTTGGAATTTTCTTTGTAGTAGTTGGAATGAAAGTTGATGCTGTGATGTTTGTTGATAAGTTTGCTTTGATTTTGGCTCTATTTGCTATGGTTTTTGTACTAAAAACAGTTATTACTCTTGTTGTTGTAGCTATAACTTATAAACCTTTAACGGGTCTAAAAGCAGGTCTTGCAATCGCTCAGGTCGGAGAGTTCTCTTTTGTAATCTTTGCTTTAGCTAGTGCTGGAAATCTTTTAGATAAAGAGCTTGTTTCTCTTTTAGTCCTTGTGGTTATCTTTTCGATGTTGGTAACTCCATTTTTTATTCCTCATGTAAAAAAAGTTGCTGAATATATTATTAGGTCAAAATCATCTATTCCAGAGGTTTCTGATCTTGTTGGACGCAAGGATCATATTATTATCTGTGGATATGGAGTTGTTGGAAAATTTGTAACACAGCATTTAGATGAGTATGGTATGGAATATATAATAGTAGATAACTCTCCAAAACATGTAAAAGAAGCTTTGAAAAAGCATGAAGAAGTCTATCTAGGAGATATGTCTAAGCGTTCTATCATTGAAGCACTTCATGTAAAGGATTCTGCAACTATCATCGTAACACTAGACAATCCAGATAAAAAGCAACTTATCTGTGAAGCTATATTAGAACAAACAAAAGAGGCAAATATAATCGTAAAAGTTGTTTCAAAAGAAGAAAGAGTACGCTTGAAAAAGTTAAAAAGCCCTCTTGTTGTTGATGGAAAAGTTGAGGTGGCTAGAGTTTTAGTTGAGCGAGCAATGAGTTGCCAGCTCAAATATCGTTAGAAATATAAACTAATTTCCTCTTGAACCTGGTTTTATAGCTTCACTGCCATCTTTACAAAGTGGACACTCCTCTGGAGCATACATCTCAAATGTAAAATCAGCTAAGGCAAAAAATGGAATGTCTTGAGGAAGTTTACAGTTTGTTTTTGTCTCTATATCACTATCTTCTCTATGACAAAAACCACGATTTGCAAGTGCAGCAACACCAACTATCTCTCCACCAAGCTCTTTTACAACAGCCGCCGCTTCCATAGCACTACCACCAGTTGTGATAATATCTTCACACATAAGAACTTTTTCACCTGATTTTATCTCAAATCCACGGCGAATGCTCATCTTACCATCAACTCTCTCAGCAAATATACTTCTAACATTAAGAGCGCTAGCAAGTGCAAAACCTGCGATAAGTCCACCTAAAGCAGGTGCGCATACAGTATCTATCTCAAGCCCACTTGCTTTAATATTTTTTGCAAGTTCATCTGCTAAAAGTTTAGCAGTTTGTGGATTTTCAAGCACTTTTGCTGATTGTAGGTAAAATTGCGAATGGTTTCCACTGCTAAGTTTAAAATGCCCCTCTAAAAGAGCATCTGCATCCATATATATTTTTTTAATATCCATGAGGATTAAACTTTTAAAATTTCAGCTTCTTTTTCTTTTAAGATGCTGTCTATATTTGAGATAAATTTATCTGTAATTTTTTGTACCTTGTCTTGTGCTGATTTAGAATCATCTGCTGTGATTTCTTTGTCTTTTTCAAGTTTTTTGATTTTATCATTTGCATCTCGTCTATCATTTCTGATAGAAACTTTTGCATTCTCTCCCATACCTTTCATCTGCTTTACAGACTCTTTACGCTGTTCAACTGTCATAGCAGGAAAAAATAGTTTGATTTGTTCACCATCACTATTTGGGTTTACACCGATATTTGCTGCTTGTATTGCAGACTCTACATCTCCAAGAAGGTTCTTTTCCCAAGGGTTAACTACGATAGTAGTAGCATCTGTTGCGATAACAGAACCTACTTGGTCTAAAGGTGTTGGAGTACCATAGTAGTCGATTTTAACATTATCTAAAACAGATGTAGTAACCTTACCTGTTCTAAGTGTTTTAAAATCTCTTTGCATATGTTCTATGCTACCTTGCATCTTCTCTTCACATTGGCTATATATTTCGTTGAGCATTATGTTTCCTTGAAATTCTATTGCTTTGTTACAGGTTTATCTGTTTTTGTATCTGCTGGAGCTGCTACTGGAGCAGTTACATCTGCTTTTTCTACAATTTTATCTACAACTGATGTTTGCTTATCTTGAGAATACATATACCCAAGAGTAATAGTGTTGATTACAAACAGTAAACCAATTGTAAAAGTTGTTTTTGCTAAAAAACTATTTGGACCTTTCGCCCCAAAGACAGACTCGTTTGAGCCACTGTATGCACCAAGCCCAATACTTGAGCTTTTTTGAAGTAGCACTGCTATTACTAAAATAATAACTAATACTATCTGGACGATAAGTAAAAGACTTGTAGTCATATATCATTTCCTAAATTAAAGTGGGGAATTATATCTAAAAAAATTCATATAACAAAATAGGGTATAATTTCATTATGAAAAAATCAACTATTATTATTCTTATCTTTTTTGTTACTATGGCTTTAATCGCAGTGTCAATGAGTAAAAAACAACTATCTGTAAAAAATGCAAAACCAATTGTTGCACTAACTACATTTTCACTTTATGATATTACGAAGCATATTGCAGGAGAAAGTGTAAAGATAATAAATATTTTGCCTTTTGGTGTAGAGCCTCATGATTATGAACCAACACCAAAAATCATGGCAGATATTGAAAAAGCTTCTTTAGTTATTTATAGTGGTGCAGGTCTTGAACCGTGGACTCATGGCTTTTCCTTTAAGGGTAGAGTAATAGACATGAGCCACTTTGTAAAGCTAAGAGAACTGAAAAAAGATGAAGTTCATGAACATCATTCTCATGAAGCTATTGACCCTCACTATTGGTTAAACTTTTCAAATATGGCAAAAGCAACCGAGTTGATTACAAACGAGCTTATAAAAATAGTTCCAAAAAATAAAAATTTATATATTAAAAACAGAGACAAATATCTTAAAATGTTGAAAAAATTGGATGAGGATTTTAAGAGTAAACTTTCACAATGCGACCGTGATACTATTATCGTCAATCACAACGCATTTGGATATTTAGCAGAAACATATAATTTTCATGTAAAATCAGTAAGTGGACTCTCTCCAGATTCTCAGGCAAATGCTAAAAATATAATTAACTTGATAAGTGAAATAAAAGAACATAATGTTTCAACTCTGTTTTTTGAGAGTTTTGTGAGTGATAAGGCGATAAAAAGTCTTGCTAAAGAGACGCAAACGAAAGTGGATATTTTAGAACCTTTAGGAAATATTACAGCAGATGAAGAAAAAAAGCATTTAACTTATGAGAAACTCATGGAAGAAAACTTACTAAAACTATCTAAGGCTCTATCTTGTCACTAAGCTTTCAAGTTCCTATCTTTGATGTTAAAAATGTTAGCTTTAAAGCTAATAGCCAACAGATATTATCAAATGTCTCTTTTGAAGTTTTTAAAGGTCAATATATCGCAATAATTGGACCAAATGGTGGAGGAAAAACAACACTGATAAGACTTCTGTTGGGTTTAGAAAAACCAAGTAGTGGTG
>JALTUB010000149.1 GCA_027047745.1 Sulfurimonas sp. | reverse complement strand
GAACAAGGTGTTCAAGCAATTCAGAGGTTCATACTAGCAAAGTTTCGCCATCATAAGTTTTTTAGTGTAGATGAGCTCAACGAGGCTATAGCAGAGCTTCTTGAGGGCTATAACAATAAAGTCATCAAACACTTACAACAGAGTCGTACAGAACTCTTCAATGAATTAGATGCACCCTATCTAAACCCACTCCCTCAAAATAACTATGTCTATAAGCAGTTTAAACTAGCACGAGTAAATCAAGACTACCACATAACACTAGAAAAATGTAACTACTCAGTACCCTTTCAATACATCAAAGAAGAGGTGGAGTTAAGATATTCAACTCAGAGTGTCTACATCTATCACAAACACAAACTCATCGCCACTCATCCACGACTAAGAAGAGTTGGTGAGACTTCAACACTTCATGAGCATATGCCAAGTGAGCATCAATATGTTAATGAGAAGATGAATCCAGAGAGACTTCGCTCATGGGCTAAAAATATTGGTGAATACAGTAGTGTGTTTGTTGAAGATGCCTTTGAAGAAGTAGAACATAAGCCAAATGCTTACAGAAAGATATCAGCAGTACTCTCACTTGCTAAGAGATATGGAAAGACAGAGTTAGAGTTAGCTCTTATGTATGCTACTGGGATGAAAACGATAAAAACAAGATCAATTAAATCGATACTTGACAAAAAACTCTACCTTGCTAAAAGTGCTAATAATACAGCACCAGTAAAACAATCACTCTTTGACAACCACACTAACATCCGCGGTGCGGATGAATACAAATAAGGAAAATACAAATGGACCATACTACAATCATAAATAAACTAACAGAACTTGGATACAAGGGCTTTAAAGAGTCCTATCTACAGCAGATAGGAGATATACATTACGATACACTCAGTTTCGAGGATAGGCTCTATCAGTTACTTGATGCACAAGATATCTTTCTTCGTAATAAACGCATAATGATGAATCATAGACTCTCAAAGATTAAGGATAAACAGGCTGCACTAGATGCAATAGACTATACACCAGCTAGAAAAATAAATAAGACACAGATACACTCTCTTGCAGCACTTAACTTCATTCATGCGAAGCAGAATATCATTATTACAGGTAAAACAGGGACTGGCAAGAGCTACCTTGCACAGGCACTGGCTAATAAAGCAATCATTGATGGCTATAGAGTTTACTATATAAGAACTCCATCATTACTAGAAGAAATCAAGATCGCAAGACTTGATGGAACTTATACAAGTCTCCTTAAAAAGTATTCAAGGTTTAAAGTTCTAATACTGGACGACTTCGGAGTAGCACCAATGCAAGCAGATGATGCTACAAATCTCTTTGAGATAATTGAAGACCGAACAGAGCTGAACTCTACAATTATCACTTCACAGTTACCTGTAAGTGAGTGGTACAACTATCTTAATAATAATACAATTGCAGATGCAATTTTAGATAGGATTGTTCATTCATCTCATAGAGTTGAATTGAGTGGTCCATCTATGAGAAAAATCAAATCTAGCATTAAAAGTGATGAATACTAAAAAAGCATTCGGACACTTTATGCTAAAATACTGTTACAGAAAATATCTCTTCTTAAACTGTCCGAACTGAAACGACATGGGTGTCCGGATACTCCGTTATATGCAATATGCAAATTTCACAAACATTCTTCCATCTCTTTCACTTTTAGCCTTCCACTGATTTCACAAACTGCCGTCCACCCTTTTCACTTTTTACCTTCCACTTTT
>JALTUB010000148.1 GCA_027047745.1 Sulfurimonas sp. | reverse complement strand
AGGCTATCAATTTTTTCTTTTATATCTAGTTTCACTAGCAATGTTTTATCTACCGGTCTACCGCTTTTCAAAAAGTTTTGCACTAAATTATTAATCTTTAAAATTATACCAAGCACCCTTTGTTTGTCTTGTTTATCCACATTGTCTTGTTCTAGTAAAATTCTTATAGGCTGAAGATAGTTTTTAATCTCGTGTACAACTTCTGCAGATATCTCTCCAACTATCTCAAAAGAGTTTTTAAACAAGACTTGTTCTTCTAATTTTTTTATAGAAGTTATATTTGAAAATGATAATGTTATATCATCAGAAATATTTTTCATATTTACATGTAAATACATAGTTTTTTCTTTTTCATTTAATATCTTCACCACAAAACTTTCATCTTGTTGATATATTTTATCCTTTATAATTTTAATATTTTCATCATTTAAAGTATCTTTTTTTATGATTAGACTTTTTAGTCTATTTGAATTATGATATTTTATCTTAAAATTTTTATCACATATTATCACAAGTTCATCTAAATTTTCTAAGATATTATGGTAAAAAAGCTTCATCACTTGTTCATTTACAATCATCTCTTTTATCTTTTTAAGCATATTATTCAAAACAGTAGAGAGTTCTGTTATCTCGTCTTTTTCTAGACTTTTTTTATATCTTATTTCACCCCAATCTCCACTCTCAATCATCTTAGCATTTTGACAAAGAAGCTCTAATCTTCCAACTATTCTTATGGAGATTAAGTAGCCAATCAAAGCGGAAACTAAAGCAGCTATTAATATAAAAAATAATAGGTGGTCTCTTATGTTTTTCATAAGAGAGTTAAGGAACCCAAACTCTTTTTGAATTATAAAATATCCAAACACAAGATTATCGCTTTTTAAAGGCATTATTAAAAGCGACTTGTCAAATCTATCAAATTCTAACTTAGCGCCAATAGGGTAAATATCTGGCTCGCTTGATGCCACAACTTCATAGTTTTTATTCACAAAAGTTGCATTTTTTATCAAATTTATCTTTTTTAGCGAATGCATTATCTTAAAAATATCCCAGTAATTCTCTTCTAAAAATCTTTTTAATACTATTGATTCATTGACTTTAACTAGATTTTTAATCGAATTTTCAATCATATAATTTGTTTTTTCAAATACTACGCCTCTTATGGCAAGAGTAACACCAAAAGAAAACAATAGTATAACAAAAAAAATAGTGAGAGATATTTTCGTTCTCATCTTTATTGAGAGTATTTTATCTAATAAAAATTTCATTTTTCAGAGTTCAAAAAGAATTTTACTTTTTCTATTTTTGCATACGAAAGGTTATTTGGCTTGATAAAACTACTTATCGCCATACTGCCTAATATCTTTTTTCCTTTTTTGTCATTAACCATATTTATCAAAGCTTGCTGTATTTTGGTTTTGGTTTTTATGGATAATTTTTTACTTATAACAAAAGGTGTAGTTGGATAAGGTCCAAATTTTTGTACTATTTTTAAATGTTTAGAAGATTTTGGATAATTTTTCAAGAATGCACCATAAACTATACTATCAACACTAGCCCCTTGTACAAAACCATCTAAAACCGCTTCTATAGATTCTCCGTGGTCATAAGTATAAATAACTCTTTTAAAAAAATGATTTTTTTTAAATCCTCTAATCATCAACTCATATCTTGGAACCAATGAACCCGAATTTGATTCAGGGTCGCTCATAGCATAAACTTTTCCTTTAAAATCTTCTATCTTTTTATAATGAGAGCTCTTTTTTGCAATCACTAGTGAGTAATAATAAGGCTTATTGTCAACTGTAGGTAAAGCTAAAAGCTCAATCTTTCTAGATGGTTTAAGATCAACATATGTAGCACCACAAATATAGGCTACATTTACATTGTTTTCAGTGATAAGATTTCTCATGATTGAGTATGTTCTTGCAAATTTAAGTTTTATGTCTAGCTTAGTTTTTTGCTTTAGATAATCTTTTAATCTGACAATTACTGAAATATCCTTCTTAAGTACAACTCCCGTGATTCCTAAGACAATTTTTTCACTTGCAGTGGCATTTAGTGAGATAAAAACCAATGCCAAGATGATTAATTTTTGAACATTAGTGGTCAATTTTTGAATATTTGATAACATGATATTATTTTATTTCCTTTCAAACACACAAATATAGGCTTTTAAAATATTTTACCATATATTTGATTTAATACCCCCAATTCTAGTAAAATATTGCTGTATCATTATAAAATAAACACAAGGAGATAAAATGCAAGAGAAACAAAATGCAAGACGCGGTTTTTTAAAAGCAGCTGCAGGGATGACAGTTGCCGCAGTTGCCGCACCGGCACTTCTAGCATCACAAAATTCCAAAAATGGAAGTTTTTATGGCTATGAGGACAAAGTTATCGGTTCACTTTCAAAATTGAAAAGTGGTGCCGATATGGACTTTAGCTATCCTGATGCAGATTCACCATGCAAAGCTGTTATGGTAGATGGAAAGATTAAAGCTTATAGCCTGCTTTGCACGCACAAAGGTTGTCCTATTATGTATAATGCTTCAAAAAAAGCATTTAGATGCCCATGCCATTTTAGTGAATTTGATGCTGAGCTTGACGGACAAATGATTATAGGACAAGCCACTGAAAATATTCCAGAAATATTAGTCAAAGTTAAAAATGACAAAGTTATCGCATATGGCGTAAATGGTCTGATATATGGCCGTGAATCAAATTTAAAAGGATAAGATATGGGATTTTCATTAAATGATAGATTGCCTTTACCTCCAGTAAATGCTACTAAAAAAAATGTAACTTGTGAATTCTGCATAGTTGGATGTGGTTACAAAGCTTACAAATGGCCAAAAGGAACCAGTGGAACGGCAAAACGAAATGCTCTTGGCGTTGATTTTTCCAAACAACAACCGGCCTTGGGTACTTGGGCAAGTGAACAAATGGTAAATACTATAAAAGACAGAGACGGCAAAGAGTATAATGTTATGGTAATACCAGATCAAAACTGTGTGGTAAACCAAGGACAAAATTCCGCTCGTGGCGGGGCTATGGCAAGTACACTGTTTTCGGCATCTTCTCCGACTCGTGATAGATTAAAAAATCCGATGGTTTATGGTGGTGGTACTTTAAATAGTACAAGTTGGGATGAATCAATGGATCTAACTGCGAGAGTGTTGAAAAAAATCATGGATAATGATGGTGTAGATCAAGTCGCGGTTAAAATGTTTGACCATGGTGGTGGTGGTGGTGGATTTGAAAATACATGGGGAACAGGAAAACTTTTCTTTTCTGCTATTCAAACCCGTTCGGCTGCTATTCATAACCGTCCTGCATACAACTCCGAAACATTTGCAACAAGAGAGATGGGTATATATGAATTAAATACCAGTTATCTTGATACTGAATTAGCTGATACGATTTTTGTAATCGGTGCTAATCCTTATGAGACACAGACTAATCTCTATCTGTTGCACTGGGCAAAAAACCTTCAAGGCTCTACAATAGATGCGAAGAAGAAAGAGTATGAAAGAGGTGAGACTGCAAAAGCAGGTCGCATTATTTTTGTAGAACCGCGCGTGACACCAAGCATTATTAATGCTATTGATTTAGCCGGAAAAGAAAATGTTCTACATCTTCGTATTAACCATGGAACAGATATTACTTTGATGAATGCATTATTGACTTACATTAGAGAAAAAAATTGGGATGATAGCTCTTTTATCAAACATTATACTGAGGATTATGCTAAAACTTTAAAAGCAAACAAGACATCTTTAAATCATGCTGTAAAAATTACAGGTCTTAAAAAAGATGATATTATCAAAGCGGCTGAATGGATAGCAAAACCTAAAGAATCAGGGCATAGACCTCGTAATTGCATATTTTATGAAAAAGGTATTATTTGGGGAATTAAAAACTATCCAAATGTAGCTTCTATTGTCAATGTCGGTATTCAAACACACTCTGTTGGGCGTGTTGGTACAGGTTTATGTCGTCTTGGAGGCCATCAAGAAGGATATACTCGTCCTGCACCGCCAAAAGGAATGCCTCCTAGACAGCGTTTAAAAGTTATCGATAAATTAGTAGCAGAAGGTGATTATTTGGCATATTTCATGTGGGCATGTAATCCATTTGTAACTTCTATTACAGCAGAAGAATTGAAAGTATCTTATTCAAGAAGAAGTGAAATTGTACGCCGTGCTATGGATAGAAATATTGGTGCTGACAATGAAACATTAGCAGATGCAATTTACCGTGCATGTAGATATGAAGGAGGTATGTTTTTTGTTGATGTTGATATTTATCCTACATTTAAATCAAGTGTTGCTCATGTTCAATTTCCAGCTGTAACAACAATGGAAATGAACTTAACTTCTATGAATGGTGAACGCCGTATGCGTCTTTCTGAAAAAGTTGTTGATGGTCCTGGTATTGCAAAAGCTGATTGTTTGATAGCAGCAGATATCGCAAATCACCTCAAATCCCTTTATGAAAAAGATAAAAACTTGGCTATGTCAAAACGATTTGAAGGATTTAATTGGAAAAGCCCTGAAGATTCCTTTAACGATGGATTTGCTGGTCAAGGTGCGAAAATGGAGTCTGAAGGGGGACCAACTGGTACGCTTGCATCGTATGATTTGCTCAGGCAAGCCGGCAACAATGGTGTACAGCTACCTATCAAAAAAGTTGAAAATGGCAAGTTAATCGGTACAAGAAGACTTTATACTGATAATAAATTTAAAACTAAATCTGGCAGAGCTATGTTTAAACCAAGTGTACAGCCTCCAATGCCAATACAGGTACAAAGACAGATTGATAAGTATGAATTCTTTGTAAATTCCGGACGAGTAAATGAAACATGGCAGTCTAACTACCAGACATCACGTCTTCCAGTAGTTAAAGAAAGATGGGCGGCTGCTCCAATAAGCATAAATCCTGAAGATGCTCGCAATAAAGGCATTAAATCTGGTGATGCTGTAATGCTTTATAATGATTATGGGAGCGTACGAGGAGTGGCTTATATATCGACTGAAGTTCGAAAAGGCGAACTCTTTATGGCCTTCGGCTTCCCTGATTCGCCAGTAAATAATTTAGTAACAGATTATGTTGACCCTGCTACAAAGATACCTTACTACAAAGGAACAGCAGCTAACATAAAAAGAATAGGACGGCTCGCAGACATAGCAGATACAATGTCTTTCAAAGAGAGAGTTTGGTTATAAGTGAGATAGGGCTTGAGCTTTATTAAAAACTCAAGTCCCTTACTATATATCATAATCCCAAAAGTGCGATAAAAAGCATGGGCAAAGTTACAATAACTCTCACCCTCATATATTCTCCCCAACCAATGTGAACTCCTTTTTGGCTAGCACATTAGCCATAAAAGCGTGGCGAGTGAGCCTATAGGAGTCATTTTGGGCACTAAATTGCCTCCTAATACCAAATTGAACCATAACTAAACACTTTAATGGTTTAATTTGGTATAAGATATTTGCATAGGCTAAAAATGTATCTCCAGTTTTATCTATGGCTATATCCATAATCATAATAGTCGGCATATTATTTATAATTGCACTTATGTCATCAGTCATACCGCCATTTTTTAAACCATAAACAACGATATATAGCCCTATACTAAACCAGACAATCTGCCAAGGAGCAGTTTTGATGACATTTAGAGGTTTTACCGCCTTTAAAGTATGAAGCAATCATTAAAAATATAAATGCACCTCCAAGAGCAAATATTGAAACCGGCACATGATATATATCTCCTATAAAATATCCCATCATCAAAAGAGTTAAGAAATACCAACTAAGTTTAAACATAGTTTGATTTTTTATATTTGGCAAAAAAGGCTGCCATGACCGCTCCTAAAAGTAAAATGTTTACAAACATCTACCTACCGTCACCGCCGCTTAATTGTGCCATTTTTATAGCACTCAATGCAAAAAAATCTATCTCATCAAGTACCATATAGAGAATAACAATACCAATGCTAAATGAATAAAAGGTTAATGAAATATTAATACATAAAATAATATTAGTAGTTATTCTCTGGTGTGGATAATTGCATGGACTCTATCTTGAAGTATAGGTATTACCTCTTTTTCAAACCATTCATTTTTTTTTAACCAGATATTATTACGCGGACTTGGGTGTGGTAGCGGTAGCTTTGAGGGTAGATAACTCTGATAGTTTTTAA
>JALTUB010000147.1 GCA_027047745.1 Sulfurimonas sp. | reverse complement strand
GGGACTCGATCTGTAAAAATGCCTGATGTGCAGCATAACGCATTGCTATCATACCACCTACCCATACTACTGCTGAGATAACATGTAAAAAGACTATAAATGTTTTGTTTGCTAAGAAAAATTCTTGCATTTTTTTCCTTCGTATAATACATTAACCAACCAAATACTATAAAATGGTTGAGTTCATTTAAGACTCATGGTTTTCACAAAAGCTAATAGCAAACAAGTTTTTTCCTTTTTGGACTATATGTACCAGCACAATAAACGTCTTGTATTAGCTTTACTAAATCATCTATAGGATGCTAAGGAGGAACTGAACACTTCTACCTTTTATAACACGAAGCTATGAGATCGTTAAAACTATTACAAGAGGTGTATTATGTACTATGTAGGAATAGATGTAGCCAAAGAGAAGCATTATGTTTGTATCTTAGATGATACTAGAGAACTAGCTGTAAAACCTTTTTGGATTTACTCAGATATATTAGGTCTTAGAGATTTACTTGCAAAGCTTGCTGAGCTCTCTTTAAACAATGATGATTTTATCATTGGAGTAGAATCAACTGGAGCATTTAGTGAAAATCTTTATGAGTATATAACTGATGCAGATTACAAAGTAGTTCTTCTTAACTCTTATCAAACAGCTAAGTATAGAGACTTTAGCACAATGAAGAAGATTAAAAATGATTCTATTGATGCATTAGTTATTGCTGAATTACTAGCGAGTGATAAATACAAAGAGAGTTATATCTCTAACGACGATTATCAATCATTGAAAGTTCTAGGTAGACTTAAAAAGTCCCTTGCCCAAAAGATAAAAAACATTCAGAGAGAAATCTCTACTGTAATAGCTACTGTCAATCCTGAGATTGGTAAAGTATTTCCAAATCTCTTCACAAAGACAGCCTTAGCAATCATTAAAGAGTACCCCACTGCTGTGGATATTCAAAAAGCTACGCCAAAAAAGTTGACTAAGATATTTAGACATATCAAAGGGAACAACTTTAACGATGAAAAGGCTAAGTTCTTAATTGAACTTTCCAAATCTTCCATCTACGGTGGTCGTGCTCATGAATCGAGAGCTTTAATGATTAGAACTAATCTTAGGATATTTGAGCTTTTAAGTCAAGAAAAAGATGAAATTGAGGCTCAAATAAATAGTTTACTATATAACAAGATAGAGCTTATTGATGCTTCTATCTCTAATATTAAAACTATCCCTGGTGTTTCAGACAAAACTATTTCTGCTGTTCTTGGAGAGTGTGGCGATATTAAACGCTTTACTTCTGCAAAAGCTTTTATAGCTTACTTAGGACTCTATCCTACTCAATACCAATCAGGTAACTCTATGAGTGTTGGTAGACTCGCAAAGCGAGGCATACCAATAGCTAAGCATGCACTTTATATGGCAGCTGTTGCATCAGTAAGACATAACAAAGAACTCAATAAAGTCTTTCATGACAAAATATCTGCTGGTAAGAGCAAGAAAGAAGCTTTAATAATTGTTTCTAAAAAATTAGCAACAATAATCTATTCACTTTTTAAATACAATAAACCTTATGAACCAAAGAGAGTATTTATACCTCGTAGATAAGTATTATCTACAACTTTAAATACTAACTTGTTAGTTTTAGCACTTGTGAAAACAATGAGTTTTTAATGAACACTGACCAAGAATGTATTACTTTTTTTATTTGATCATCTGAGCATTTTTTTACAAAATACTCAAATAATGAAACAATATTTTAATGTCTATAAAGTTT
>JALTUB010000146.1 GCA_027047745.1 Sulfurimonas sp. | reverse complement strand
ACTAGCAAAACGACAGCAAACTTTTAACAAAACACAGTTTAAAGATATAACAAATGCACCCTTAGAGAAGTTGGAAGATATGATATTGGAAGAACTAAATAGAGTAAAATCGCAGTAAATTACTTACTCTTTATTATGTCTTTAGTGATGATTTTATAGAATTTACATAAGCCGTATATATATTATGAGTGGAAATCCACTCATGAAAAGATTATAGACCTGTAACGTTTTCTGCTTGAGGACCTTTTTCGCCTTCACCAATTTCGTAAGTAACTTTTTGACCTTCAGTTAATGAAACGCGTCCATGACCTGAGTTGTTAACTTGACGGAAATGTACGAATACATCTTTTCCACCATTTTCTTGTTCGATAAAGCCAAAACCTTTATCTTCGTTAAACCATTTAATTGTACCGTTTACTAATGTTCCCATTGTAATTCCTTTGTGTTTGAATACACCACAGTTATGTGGTGGTTAAAATCTAATATGAAGTTTTTATAAGGAGTGAATTATACTGTATAACTAGAAGTCATCAATGTAAGGCAAACTAAAATGTAACTTAAATCATCTTTTATTAATGAAAGTATAGCTAAATAAAATAAATTTGTATATACAGATAAAATGAACTAGTGTATATAAAAAATATTTTTTAATAATAACCATTTACAGCGACTTTAAAAATTCATTCATATCTTTGTCATACTCTTACATCAAAACTCTTTTAATGCTTTTATGGGTAAATATGGAAGTTTTAGTGGTATGTTAGTGAAAGCCTAAGAGGTGGTTAATCTCTTAGGTTGCTGGTTACTGTTTAAAAGCAAAAACTAATACTTAGTTATTTTATAGTATAATTTAGCTAAGTAATACTAAAGATAATGAAACTTAGAAACACACCACAATCAAGAGCATCTTAAAAAAAACTCTCACTTGTATCAAATACAGAACTTGAAAACATTTTAGTTAATAGTGAAAATGATAGTGCTAAACTTAGAGCTATTGACGAATTTTATATAGAACAATAAATCAATCTATGTTCTACTTACTTCATAAATAGGCAATTTTAAAAAAAGTAACTTTAAATTTAAAACAGTAAATATATGTTAATCTTCTTTTTATGAAAAGTATATTTTGTCTTCTTTTGTTAGTAACATCTATTTTAAATGCAAAAATTATAAATTATAATATTTATCCATATACTATGGGAAGAGAAAAATATATGAAGATGAATATATTAGACACGAAAGAGTTGAAATTTAAGAAGTACAATGGTATAAATTTTACAGAACTGTCTGACTTAGCATATAAATCTTCAAAACTTTTTGCGATAAGTGATAGAGGTGTTTTGTTTGGGTTTAGCATTGATTTAGAAAATGACAAAATAAATAGTTTAACATTAGAAAATGCGTTTAGGTTAAAAGATAAAAAGAACAATGTATTAAAGAAAAAATATCGAGATTCTGAAGGTTTGGCATTTTGTGGCAAGAATCTCTTAATATCGTTTGAAAAAAAGCATAGAATTGATTTATATACGCTCAATGCAAGCAAGATAAAAAGCATAAACATTCATAAAAAGCTACAAAACAAGAAAAAGTATCTAACCAAAAACAAAGGTTTGGAAGCTGTTGTCTATAGTAAAAAATATGGTGTTATTACTACACCTGAGATTGCTTTAAAAAATAAAAACCATCATTTTCATACGCTTTATTCACAAAAAAAAGAGTGGAAATTTAAAGCAGATGGGTTTATTAAAGCATTGGAATTTGTTGATGAAGATAGGATTTTAGTTTTGCTTCATAAACATAATAAGTCTAAAAATCATAGAGTTGTTAGTTTAATAATGGTAAATTTAAAGAGTTGCAAAAAAAGTTTATGCGATAGTAAAATAGTTGCAAAAATGGATTCAAATGATGGCTGGAAATTAGATAATTTTGAAGGATTAACAAAAGTTTCAAAAAATAAATTTTTGATGATTAGTGATGACAATGAAGACAAATCTCAAAAAACACTACTTGTGCTTTTTGAATTACAAATCTAAACTAAGAATTTATCTCATTTTTTAAGATTTTGCTTAGCTCACTACACTCTTTAATCTTTTGAGTATAGTTTAGATTTTCTTTTAAAAGTATGTCAATGTATGCACTTCCTACAATAACGCCATCAGCACCTTTTACTTTATCTTTTGCAGTTTTTACATTAACCCCAAAACCTACATAAACAGGTGTTTGAGTATATTTTTTTATAGATGCTAAAAATGGTTGCAGGTCTTCTGCTTGTCCCGAACCTGTTATGCCAGTGTAGGCAACCATGTAGATGAATTTTTTTGCATCTGCCACTACTTCAGATATTCTTTGTTCACTATCTGTTGGTGCAACAAAGCTGATGTTTGCCATATTGTTCTTTTTAAACAAATTTTTATATGCCAGTGCTTCTTCATGAGGAACATCAGGAATGATTAATCCATTTATGCCTATTTTACTTGCTAGTGGGATAAGTTTACTCATATCTTGTTGATAGAAACTGTTAAAGTAACCCATCCATAAGGTATCTACTTTAGGTGCTATTTCTGTTGATATTTCTAAAAGGTCTTTAAACTTAAATCCAAGTTCTAAAGCTTTATGGTTTGCTTTTTCTATAAGTGGACCATCTGCCACAGGGTCAGAGAAAGGAACACCAAGTTCAAGAGTATCAACACCATTTTCACCAAGTGCTAGTGCTAGGTCTATGCTAAAAGATTTTTCTGGGTATCCAGATGTTATGTATGCTACTAATTTTTTCATATTTATATATCCAAGTCAGGTATTTTAAGTAGAGAGTATTTTATTGCGCTGAGTTTATTGTCTTGTTTAAAGTCATCATTCCATTTTGCAAACATATCACTTATCGCAAGTAACCAGTTTGTAGTCTCTTCAGATATTGGTGCTTCTTTATGTCTAAGCTTTTCTAATTCATCTTCAACGAAAGAAGATAGTTTTGACATAGGTTCTATCTTTAGGTATCCAGAAGCTGATTTTATATTATGAAAGACACGAAAAAGTTCATTTACACTTCTCTCATACATATTTGGTTTGCTAAGATCTAAAATCATAACTTCCATACTATCAACCATCAAAGAGTAGTGATCTAAAAACTCATCAACTATCTCAAAATCAAAGTTAGATTCGAGTTCACTTCTTATGCCCATAAACAAATTCTCCTATATGGTTCAAATTATAGCAATTTTTAGTTAAAATACTTTTATGAATTCTAAAAGAGTATTTAAATGAGCAAAAAAGCAACTATTTCTTCCATAAAAAAAAGCAAAGGTGTTAAACCTTTAGTCATGATAACTGCATATGATGCACTTTTCGCAAAACTTCTTGAACCTAGTGCAGATATGATTCTGGTTGGAGATAGTCTAAATATGAGTTTCGCTGGTAAAGGTGATACTGTTAGTGCTACTTTAGAGCAGATGATTTATCATACAAATGCAGTATGCATGGGTGCTAAAAATAGTTTTGTGATATGTGATATGCCTTTTGGAACTTACTCGGATGAGAATGTCGCACTAAAAAATTCTATAAAAGTTTATCAGCAAACACATGCAGACTGTGTGAAGATAGAAGGTGGTGAAGATAAGGCTTATATTGTAAAACATTTAACAGATAATGGGATTGCTGTTTGTGGGCATATTGGTCTTTTGCCTCAGTCTGTAAGAAGTGAAGGTGGTTACAAGGTCAAGGGTAAAAACCAAGATGAGAAAGAACAATTACTTTTAGATGCTAAAGCAATAGAAAAAGCAGGTGCTTTTTGTATGGTTATAGAGGGTACTAAGGCAGATGTTGCAAAAGAGATTTCAGAATCTGTTTCAATTCCAGTTATTGGGATTGGTGCTGGAGTTGATGTTGATGGTCAAGTTTTAGTCTTTTCAGATATGTTAGGTCTGTTTGAAGAGTTTACTCCTAAGTTTGTAAAAAAGTATATGGATGGAGCTACTTTAGTTAAAAATGCAGTAAAAGAGTATGCTGATGAGGTTGTATCACACAAATTTCCAAGTGAGGAACATACATACTAATGGAAGAAAGAATTGTAGAGATTGAGACTTTTAGTGCTGATGAAGAGTCAAATGAGATAACTCTTCGTCCAGATGCGTGGAGTGAATACATAGGTCAAGAACAGATTAAAAAAAATCTTGGCGTTTTTATAGAGGCTAGTAAAAAGCGAAATGAAGCACTCGATCATGTTCTTTTTTATGGACCTCCTGGGCTTGGAAAAACTACATTGGCTCTAATCATAGCAAATGAGATGAATACAAACATCAAGGTAACAGCAGCACCTATGATAGAAAAGAGTGGTGACTTAGCTGCAATATTAACAAACTTAGAAGAGGGTGATATTCTTTTTATAGATGAGATTCATCGTCTTTCTCCTGCAGTTGAAGAGATTTTATACTCTTCTATGGAAGATTATCGCATTGATATTATCATCGGAAGTGGACCTGCCGCACAGACCGTCAAGATAGATTTGCCTCGTTTTACGCTTATCGGTGCAACGACAAGAGCAGGTATGCTTTCAAATCCTCTGCGAGATAGATTCGGTATGAGTTTTCGTATGCAGTTTTATAGCTCTGAGGAGTTGGCACAAATCATAGCACAAGCTTCCAAGAAACTAGACAAAGATATTATTAGAGAAGCATCTTTAGAAATAAGTAAACGAAGTAGAGGGACACCTCGTATCGCTTTGCGTTTATTGCGTCGAGTAAGAGATTTTGCAGATGTTGCAGATGAGGTAAATATCAATCATGACAGAACCAAATACGCCTTAGATGAACTTGGAATAAACTCTTATGGTTTTGATGAGATGGACTTAAGACTATTAAAACTTTTAGCACATGCAAAAGGAAGAGCGATGGGACTTAGCACTATTGCTGCAGCTCTTAGTGAGGATGAGGGGACAGTTGAAGATGTGCTTGAACCTTATCTTATAGCCAATGGTTATTTGGAGCGAACTGCAAAGGGCAGAAGAGCTACACCAAAAACATACGATGTTTTAAATATGTCGAATGTAAACGCAGATGGGACACTTTTTTAATGAAACCACAATATTTTACAGCAATTTTATTTGCTACAGCACTATACTGGATGTATCTTTTGTATGCACCTTTTTTGCTTGTTATTACTATCGCTGCACTACTAGCAGTCTCTACTGCAAATTTACAAGAACAGTTTGAAGGCATATTTAAGCATAAAATTTTTGCAGCACTGTTTTCAAGTTTATTACTAAGCATATTATTTTTCGCTCCTCTTGGGTATTTTTTAGCGACCTTATCAATAAAACTAAATTCTTTAGAACCAGAAACTTTTCAAAAAGTACAACTTTATATTGAACATTTTATAGTAAACCCACCAGAATATTTAGCATTTTTAAAACCATACTTTTTAGATGTGATAAAAGGGTTAGATGCCAAATCATTAACAGCAAATGCCATTACAATCGCAGGTTATATCGGCAAGTTTAGTGCAAGTTTTTTGAAAAATGCTTTTTTGATTATCATATTTTACTTTTTCGTTCAATTAAATGGTGTTAGCATTATCTCATTTTTACAAAGGGTAGTTCAAGTCTCAGTAGAAGAGAGTACGCTACTTATAAAAGAGTTGTCAGCTGTCATGAATGTTGTTTTTTACTCAATCATCGCTACAGCCATGTTTGAGGGAGCTTTGTTTGGTGTTGCCATCTCATATATGGGTTACAATGGACTGCTTTTTGGTGTAATGTATGGCTTTGCCTCTTTGATTCCTGTTGTGGGTGGTATATTGATGTGGTTACCTTTTATGCTTTATGAACTTTCTGTTGGAGATACAAGTTATGCGATTTTTATTGCCCTTTACTCTATAATCATGATTTCTATTGTCGCAGATACTTTGGTGAAGCCTTTGATAATTAAAGAGATAAACAAAATAGTTCTAAAAGACAATAAAACACAGATGAATGAACTTGTTATCTTCTTTGCCATTATCGCTGGACTTACAACTTTTGGATTTTGGGGCATGATACTTGGACCAGCCATCACTGCATTTTTCTTAACTATTTTAAAACTTTTTGAAAACCGAAGTAAAGATTATGAGACAAAGAGTTTTAATTAGAATCTACTTTTTATAAATCTCTGGATAATCATTTTTCCAACGGCGATGTAACCAAAACCAAAATTTAGGCTCTTTAGTTATTAACTCAGTTAGCCAATCAGCTTGTAGTTGTGTTGAGTTTTGAATATCT
>JALTUB010000145.1 GCA_027047745.1 Sulfurimonas sp. | reverse complement strand
TTTAACAAAAGTGACTAATATTATTGTATAATGTCACCCAAAGTTATAGAGAAGGGAACGATTGAAAATAGATGCACTTATAAAGCTTATGCGACCACACCAATATATTAAAAACCTTTTCATCTTCCTTCCGCTCTTTTTTGCTCTGAAGATCACAGATACATCACTGCTACTTAATGCTATTATCGCTTTTATAGCCTTTTCGCTCACTGCAAGTACTATCTATACATTGAATGATTACCATGACATAGAAGAAGATAGAGAACACCCAAAGAAAAAAAATCGACCATTAGCATCTGGAGCTATTAGTAAACCTCAAGCTATTGTGATTATGGTGGTTTTAGGGTTTTCTGGGTTTGCTCTAATGGCAACACACTCTCTTTCAGCCTTAGCTATCCTTGCTGCTTATGTCATTATGAATATTGCATATAGCTTCTACCTTAAACATATTGCTATTCTTGATGTTGTTATTATTGCTATTGGATTTGTTCTTCGATTATTTATTGGTTCAGCTGTTACAGGTATACAACTTTCAATGTGGATTGTTATTATGACTTTTCTTTTAGCCCTGTTTATGGCTCTTGCTAAAAGAAGAGATGATGTTCTCATTTACTTAGAGACTGGAAAAAAGATGCGAAAAGTTATTGATGGATATAATCTACAGTTCCTTGATACTGCTATGGCTATCATGGCATCTGTAGTTATTGTTGCTTATACTATTTATACAACATCAGCAGAGGTTGTAGAACGCTTCCACTCTCAATACCTCTATCTTACAGCACTGTTTGTGATACTAGGAATCATGCGTTACTTACAGATAGCCTTTGTTCACTTAGATAGTGGTTCTCCTACAAAAATAGTTTTAAAAGATCGTTTTATGCAATTAACTATTGTAGCTTGGATCATCTTTTTTACATGGATTTTATATTAAATGACAGCTTTTAAATACATCATCTTTGCAGGTATTTCAACACTTTTTAACCTGTCTTTCCAATATCTGAGTTTCTTGTTTTATTCAAACTTCGATGCGCTCTATGTCGCCATGTTCATTGGTACACTTGCAGGTTTAGTAGTTAAGTATGTCTTAGATAAAAAGTTCATTTTTTATCATGAAGTCAAAGATAAAAAAGACGATGCCAAAAAGTTTGCACTCTACTCTCTTATGGGTGTCTTTACTACTATCATCTTCTGGGGAACAGAAATCGCCTTTGATGCTCTCTCTCAAGACCCAAACGCTAAATATCTCGGTGCCGTTATAGGTCTGAGTATTGGCTATGTCATCAAATACTTCTTAGACAAGAAGTTTGTTTTTATCCATAAAGAGGAGATCGCCTTATGAGCCTTCTAAGCTGGGGAATGTACCCAAAAGCCACAAACACTGTATTTAAGTTCGACAGAAAAGAGACACTTAAAGAGATCATCGAAGAACATGATGCTCTCATACCCTACGGTAATGGCAGAAGCTACGGTGACAGTGCATTAAGCTCCAACATCATCAACGTCAAGCCCAAAGACTACTTCATAGGCTTTGATGAGCAACAGGGACTCTTGCATGTTCAAGCAGGTGTTCTGCTTTCAGAAATACTGGAATCTTATGTTCCAAGAGGCTGGTTTCTAAAAGTTACCCCCGGTACGAAACTCATCACAGTAGGTGGTGCTATTGCTTCTGATGTACATGGAAAGAACCATCATGTTGAAGGGTGTTTCTCTGAATGTGTGAAAGAGTTCACTATTATGTTAGAAGATGGGGAAGTGCTAATTTGCACAAAAGAAAAAACACCTGACTTGTGGAAAGCTACCTGTGGAGGTATGGGATTAACAGGTGTTGTTTTAGATGCAAAAATATATCTGAAGAAAATCAATTCCCAATACATAGACCAGACCACCATCAAGACGAAAAACCTCAAAGAGACCTTTGAGGCATTTGAGGAGTATCAAGATAAACCATACTCAGTAGCATGGATAGACTGTCTTGCTAAAGACAAAGAGATTGGTAAGTGTCTACTAATGGTTGGAGATTTCAGAAATGATGGTAACTTAAAGTATAAAAAGAAAAGCCAACTCTCTATCCCCCTCAACTTTCCAAGCTTCGCACTCAACAACTGGAGTGTCAGAGCTTTTAACTGGTTGTACTACGGTAAAGCTAAAGATGGTGTCTCAAAGCAGAGAGTAGACATAGATACTTTCTTCTACCCTTTAGATGCTATAGGACATTGGAACCGTATCTATGGAAAGAACGGTTTTACTCAGTATCAGTTTATATTGCCTAAAGAGACAAGCTACGAAGGACTGGAAGAGATTCTAAGTGCTATCTCCAAGTCTGGTAAGGGTTCATTTCTTGCAGTACTTAAACTATATGGTAAAGCAAATGACAACTGGCTCTCGTTTCCTATAGAAGGTTACTCTCTTGCCCTAGACTTCAAGATAGAGAAAGGTCTGTTTGAACTCCTTGACCAACTTGATGAGATTGTCGTCAAACATAAGGGACGGATATATCTGACCAAAGATGTAAGAGTGAGTAAAGAGACCTTTGAGCAAGGTTATCCACACATAGAGAAATTTAGACAATATAGAATAGACAACAAAATGGACAGTAAGTTCCAATCATTACAATCAAAAAGAGTAGGAATATAATATGAGTTATGTATTAATAATCGGTGCCAAGAGTGACATCGCTAAAGCTTGTGCAAGAGAATATGCCAAACAGGGGTATAACCTTTACCTTGCTGCTAGAAATGTAGACGAACTATCAGAGTTTGCCCAGGATGTTACAACAAGAACACAAAAAAGTGTCAAACTTCTTGAGCTAGATATCTTAGACTATAAAAGCCATCGAGCTTTCTATGATAGCATAGAAGAGAAGCCTCTTGGTGTTATCTCTGCTGTGGGGTATCTTGGAGAGCAAGAGAAAGCACAGAACGACTTTGAAGAAGCAAAAAGAATTATGGACACCAACTATACAGGTGTGGTTAGTCTTTTTAACATCATCGCCAATGACTTTGAAAAAAGAAGAAGCGGTTTTATAGTCGGTATCTCTTCTGTTGCTGGTGATCGAGGTCGCAAGAGCAACTACATCTATGGCTCAGCTAAAGCAGCACTTACTATTTACCTCTCTGGACTTAGAAATAGACTTTATGATGCACAGGTGCATGTACTGACAGTGAAGCCTGGGTTTGTGGCTACTAAGATGACCGAAGAGTTGGATCTGCCTGAGAAGCTGACAGCGCAGCCTGAAGAAGTGGCTAGGGATGTGTTTAATGCTCAGCAGAAAGGTAAAAATGTACTTTATACTAAGTGGATTTGGAAATGGGTGATGTTGATTATTCGTAATATACCAGAGTTTCAATTTAAAAAGATGAGTATATGAACAAACTGAAAAAGTCTAATTTATTTATTTCCTATTTACTTATAATATTTGTACTTATTTCAAATATCGCATTGTACCTTACACATAAGATGACAATGAGTATGTTTTATAATTCGGATGCTTTGTATTTACCTTCACTCTACAAAGATGTTATATCAGGCACTGGACATTATTCTCATTGGTTTTTGACACCAGCACCTTACTTCTTTCCTGATATGCCCATGTATGCTATTTCAAATTTTATTGCAAGTGATTACTATTATGCTATTCCATTGTTTTTTACCTTACAATCGATACTTTTTGTGTTTGCAATATATAAAATTTATTCACTATTTTTTACTCGGACTATTTCTATTGAAATCACTTCATTCATATTCGCATTTTTATATCTTTTCCCGACAGTCTCATCACATTTTATATTTTTAAGTGCCTTTCATTATGGAGAATTTCTAGTTGGCTTATTTGCATTATACTTTTTACTAAAACTATTATCTGAATCAAAAATAATATGGTTAGTCTTGTTCTATTTCATAGTATTATCATCATTAGCAATAGCTTCAGATGGATTATACAAAC
The DNA here is from genome assembly GCA_027047745.1 of Sulfurimonas sp. GTDB lineage: Bacteria > Campylobacterota > Campylobacteria > Campylobacterales > Sulfurimonadaceae > Sulfurimonas. The sequence continues at coordinate 2,318 of JALTUB010000145.1, read as the reverse complement.
TTCATTTTTTACTACCATTCTTTTTCAGTATTTTTACTTTATGGTTAATGAATATTCTTGATGGAAAAAAAACTATTGTGCTTTCTATCGCTCTAGCTTTCACCATTTTTTTAGGTAATATGATTCACGGCGTACTCATATTTAATGAAAGAGCATACTCTCCAAAATTATTAGTGAGTCAATTAAGTAAAAATGTTGAAGTTTTACAAAATATATTTATTAATGCTTATCAAAATGAGACAATTAGCTTTTCTCTAAGTGTTGTTGTTATCGTTCTTGCTGTATTTTTGATTGTCTTCAAAAACAAGCTTTTATATGTTCATGAAAAGTACATGCTAGATATAAGAACATTATTTTTGTCTCTCTTTCTAATCTTTTTGTTAATAGGATCTTTAAGTGTTTTTTCTTTAATAACTCTTCCCATTTCAACTAGATATATGATACCACTTTTTATTTTACCTTTATTATTCTTACCTATATACATACAATATTTGAGTCCTTCTGCAAAAATAAAGATATATCTTCAACCACTATTTATGATACTTTTTGTAGTTTTATTAATTTTAATACTTTTAGATTCTAGATCAAAATTATTGCATGCAACTATTTATACAAAATATACTACTCCTTTAGTTGAATGTGTTGATAATTTTTCTAAAGATACTGGAGCAACTTTAGGAATTGCCCAATATTGGCAAAGTAAACAACTATATATTTTAAGTAACCAAAATTTAACATTAGCGCAAGTCAATAATAATCTAGACCCATATACTTGGATTACTACGGAAGAATGGTATCACAACAAATATGATTTTGCATTAATTGATAATGGAGCATCAACTAGTTATAAGTTAGATCAAAAAAAGATTGTTAAGCTTAATGGAGCTCCCACCAGCGTTTATCATTGTGGAAAAACTGATATTGTATACTACAAGAAAGGGTTTACCTTAAAACCTTTTGAAATGGTTAATTCTACACAGACATGGAAAGGTGCTGAACTGCCATCACGTGTAGGAAAAAAAATAAAATCTATAGTTATTGCTACGATGGGAACAAAAACTGGATATATCACCTTTGGTCCATATGTTTCACTTCCTGCAGGAAAATATAGTTTTGATATAAATTATATTAGTAAGAACAAAAACAATACAATTGTTGGTAGCTGGGATGTTGTTATTGCCTTGCCAAAAGAAGCTAAGTTATTGAAAAAAGGTCAATTGATTGGGACACAAGGTAATGATAGCCATATAATTAAAAATTTTACGATACCAGAAGAGTACTCAAATGAAAAAATTGAAATAAGAAACTTCTATAATGGCACAGGTGATTTAACTATAAAAAGTTTAACAATTACAAGAGTTCAGTAAATGAAACTAGCTCTCTTCGACTTCGACGGTACCATAACAACAGACGACAGTCTAATAAAGTTCATCCGCTTCGTTGTAGGTGATGTAAAGTTCATATGGGGAATAACAGTGCTTTCGCCAATGCTCACTGCCTACAAGCTAAAACTAATCCCCAACTACAAAGCCAAACAGATGATGATCTCATACTTCTTCAAGGGTGTAATCGAGGAGCAGTTCCAAATCATAGCCCAAGAGTATTCTCTAAAACACATTGACACCATCCTAAGACCAAAAGCCATGGAAAAGATAGCATGGCATAAAGAACAAAGACATAAAATAGTCATAGTCTCTGCATCCATAGAATGCTGGCTAAAACCCTGGTGCGACAAAAACGGTCTCGACCTCATAGCAACAAAGCTAGAGATCAAAGAGGGCATCGTCACAGGTCAGCTTCTCACCAAAAACTGCTATGGTGTAGAAAAAGCTCATAGAGTCAAAGAGAAGTACATTTTAGACGATTATGATCACATCTATGCCTATGGTGACAGTAGTGGGGATAAAGAGCTTCTAGAGCTTGCAGACGAGAGTTTTTACAAACCATTCAGAGACGATTAAACTTTCTTCTAAAAAACTAAGATGGATAAGTGGCAGTATCATAGCTGTCATGCTTTTATACATCACAGTCCTTCTCTTTACTTTGAATCAAGAAGAGACACTTGTACTTGTAAAGAAGATACCATATTTCTCTCTCCATTAGGAATAAAGTATTATCAAAGTCTGGCTGCTTTCTTTTCTGAACGACTGTTAGATGTGGTAGCTGTATTGACATTGTCATCTCTACTCTTTTATGAGATAAGGTAACATTTTATAAGATTAAGACGAATTTCATTCTTGATTTTGACTATGTACAATTATTATACTTGCAATATGAAAGTATAAATTCAAACTTAATCTTGCACTTTTAACCGATTT
>JALTUB010000144.1 GCA_027047745.1 Sulfurimonas sp. | reverse complement strand
ATTTAATGATGGAGAACTTTGATATAGTAGCGTGAAAGATATGAACACTCCCCTGTTGTTGGGAACTAAATAATTTTCTTAATCTGTGTTCCCTTTATTGTTTCGTTAAGTAGTAAGATCTATACTTTAGAGTTTAGGACCTTTAATTGGTTCAGTATTGGCTGTTTGGACTGTTTGTTGTTTTAAAAGGGTGTTAAAATCATTTTCGTGATCACTATCCGATTATAAATATTATACGGGTGTCTGATTTGGTGTGTTTTTTTCACTATAGTTGTTAATGGTTTGGCAACAGGTCTTTCTAAGCAGTGAAAGAATATAATTACAAAAAAACAGGTTGTGATTTGGTTGTATTAGATTTATTTTCAGGTGCAGGTGGTCTTTCTGAAGGTTTTTTCAGAATAGGAGCCACGTTTGTCGGTCATGTAGAGGCAGACAAGTATGCCTGCGAAACACTCAAAACACGTACTGCATATTGGAATTTAAAAAGTCAAAATAAACTTGCTATTTATTATGATTATCTTTTAAAAAAAATTACTCGTGATGAGTTATGGCAGAAGAGCGGCATTGCAGATTCTTTGGATGTTATCAATACAGAAATCAGAAATGATACTTTTGATACCATTGTAAAAACAGTAAAACAGAACATTAAATCCAAAAAGGAGAAGAAAGTAGACCTGATTATCGGAGGTCCACCATGTCAGGCATATTCCATAGTCGGACGAGCCAGAATGAAAGAGGCTGTAACCTGCGACCCGAGAAACTATCTTTACCAGTACTATGTCAGATTTCTGGAAGAATTCAAACCCAAAATGTTTGTTTTTGAAAATGTACCGGGAATCTTGAGTGCTGCCAACGGGCAACACTTTCAGGACATTAAAAACGCTATTGATAAAGCCGGATACCATATGGAGATTAAAGAACTCTCTGCTTCCGACTATGGGGTTCTTCAGGAAAGAAAACGAATCATCATCATCGGATGGAAGAAAGACAAAAGACGAAAAACCTATGAATATCCGGAATTTGAAACTATTGTAAAAAAATATCTGGTCAAAGATGTACTTGAAGATCTTCCTGAAACAAAACCTGACAACATGATAGAAGGAAAAGGCTTGTACCGAAGCAATCCTAGCCGATATCTTGTTGAAGCAAATATAAGAGATGAAAACTTTGATATACTGACTCAGCATGAGACCAGAATGCATAATGATCGGGATTTAAAAATATACAAAATAGCTATTGAAAAATGGGATAAAGAGAAAAAAAGACTGTGCTACAAAGAACTCTCGGAAGAATACCCGGAGCTCTGTACCCATAAAAACAAAACATCTTTTACAAACAGATTCAATGTCATAAAGGCAGATCAGCCTGCCTCACATACCATTTTGGCACATATGGCGATGGACGGACATTATTACATCCATCCGGATATTAAGCAGCTAAGATCCCTTTCTGTTCGTGAAGCTGCCAGGTTTCAGTCTTTTCCTGACGATTTCTATTTTGAAGGGCCGAGAACCGCACAGTTCAGACAGATTGGAAATGCTGTGCCACCTAAAATGGCGGAACAGATTGCTAGAAAGATTAAAGAATTCTTATAATAAATTTGGTTGTCTCTGCCTTGCATAATAGGCAGAAAATCTAGCAATTATATCTTTAATAAAAGGTGATGAAACAGATGCTATTCATGTATAGTTTACTATAATACTTTCTCTAGAGGGTGTAAAAACACTTTGTCTGATTCACCTGCCTCTTTTTTTAGTTCTTTAAGGGTGCGACTGTAGCATTCAAT
>JALTUB010000143.1 GCA_027047745.1 Sulfurimonas sp. | reverse complement strand
TATTATACAGTATTCTTACTTTGAGTGGGCGTATAACGAAAGGGATTAGAACGACTCTCTCAAAAAGAGATAGACACGATCAAAGAAACCCTTCCAAAAGCCTCAATAATAGGGATAGATGGGACGGGTTGTAAAATAGATGCTAAAAAACATTGGCATTGGGCTTTTCAAAATAGTGAGAACACTTTGATAGTCGCTAATAAGTCAAGCAGAGAATTATGCAACATTAAGAAGTATTATTGATACATCAAGAAAGCGTGGCTTAAATGAGTTTGAATCATTGGTAAAAGTAATTCATGGGTATTCTGTCTTTTAGATGGGGTTAGTAGTTATGTGTAAGAGGGGTAGGTATGAGTGCTGTTGCAGTAGAAGTGGATAAACTAGCTGGTTTTATAGAGATAAATTCACAAAAAAATATAGGAACTACATTTACAATCAATCTTCCTTATGACATGAAACCTTTTTCGTGATATAATAAGACATTTAAAAAAGGAAATAAAATATGGCTATAAGAAGTGAAGTTTGTGAACTATGTGGAAGTAGTGAAGAAGTAAGTGAGTTAGAAGTACCTCAGGGTGTTGCGGGCGAAGATGGAAGTGTTTGTGTTTGTGCTAATTGTAAAACGCAAATAGAATCAGGTGAACTTGATGAGACACACTTTAACTGTTTAAATGACTCTATGTGGAGTGAAATACCAGCTGTAAAAGTTATGTCTGCTATTTTACTTAACCAACTAGGTCGTCAAGATTTGTTAGAGATGATGTACTTTGAAGAAGCAGAACAGGCTTGGTTTGATAAAGCCTTGAGTGCAGAAGCAAACAAAGTTGTTTTTCGTGATGCAAATGGTGTAGAGCTTCACGCTGGAGACAGTATCGTAATCCTTAAAGATTTAGATGTTAAAGGTGCTGGATTTACTGCAAAAAGAGGAACAACTGTTACAAGAATTGCACTTCCAAATGATATGGATGACCATGTAGAAGGTCGTGTAAATGGAACAAAAATATATCTAAAAACAGAGTTTATTAAAAAAGCCTAATGAAATCATCTGATAGATTTTATAAAATAGATAAGGATTTTCGTAACCCTTATGCGAGAGACAGAGATAGGATTATCCACTCTGGCTCATTTCGTAAACTAGAGTACAAAACGCAAGTTTTTCTCAATCATGAGGGAGATTTTTTTCGTACTCGTCTAACCCACTCCTTAGAAGTATCTCAAATAGCTCGTTCCATAACATCGAACTTAGGTCTAAATGAATCTTTAGCAGAAGCAATAGCCTTAGCTCATGATTTGGGGCATACTCCTTTTGGACATGTTGGTGGGGACACCTTAGATGAGTGCTTAAAAGAAGATGGCTTTAAACAAGGTTTTGAACACAACTTTCAAAGCTTTCGTGTTGTCTCTTCTTTGGAAAAACGATATAAAGAGTTTGATGGTTTAAATCTTACTTTTGCTACTTTAGAAGGGATTTTAAAACACTCTTATCCTTACAAAAAAAGTTTTTTGCCTAAAACTATTCATGAACAGTTTAACCTTGAGACTCACCCATCTATAGAAGCTATGATAGTTGATCGTGCAGATGAGATAGCTTATATCAGTCATGATATTGATGATGGAGTAAACTCTGGACTTATTAGTTTTGAGGACTTAAAAGAGAACTCTCTTGTTCAAGAGATTTTAGAAAAAGTTGCACAAGAGGGCGTTGGGCAAGAAAATGATGAGATGTTTCGTTATAGATTTAGTTCACACCTTATAAACAAGCTTGTTTACTCTCTTCTTGATTATTCAAAAGGAAAGATACAATCACAAGAGGTTCTGAGTGCAACTTTGGACAGTAAGCTTTCTATCCCTATAGGATTTGAGAAAGAACTTGAAACAGAGATAAAAAAACTAAAAAAACTGCTTTTTAAAAAGATGTATCAAAACAAAGCCATTGCTAGAAAGATGTATGCAGGAAAACAAGCAGTAATAGGACTCTATAAAGGGCTTATGGATGATGAAAATATGCTACCACAATTTTATCATCAACAGTTAGATAAACGCAACAAACACAGGGTAGTTGCTGATTATATCGCCTCAATGAGCGATAGATATGCACTTAAGTTTTATAATGAAATGTATGGAAAGATGTAATCTTAGCAGTTGAAAATGGCTATTTGCTAGATGATGTAGAACATCCAAATAAAGAAAAAAGCACTAGAGAGTGGTGTACCCTATCAGAACATTATTCAGATGCTTATTCATCAATTTGTATCGAATAAAATTCAGATAAGTGTTTAACTAACTCAATGCTTACGCTTTAAGGCTTATTCCACCTGTTAAGCCACTAAGGACATTATTTGCATATGCCTTTGATGAAGAAGCATACATGGAATCAATGCTTTGCATTAAAAGGGATTGGATGTTTTGTGCTTGTGGTGTTGTTGGAAAAACATTGTTTTGTTGTTTTTTTAACAACTGACTAAGTGCTTTTGTACTCTGAGCTGATGTTTTTTTAGCACCATCGTCTCCATCATGATCATTTCCTTCATTTGCCTCTCCACCCTTAACCATTTCTGGGGAAAAAGCACTCTGGACATTTTGTCCTTGGGCTGCTGAGTTGTTTTGCATTTGTGCATAACTCATTTGTGCTAGATTACTATTGTTTACATTCATAACATACTCCTTAAAGTAATTTTTTCATCTAGTTGAAATGATAATATATCTTTATGAAGAGTTTATGAAGATTTTAAATATACAACCAAAAATCTCTTGGTTTTCGTCTAACTTGGGAATTTGTCAATTCGATTTTTGATTTTGAACTTTTAACATATAGTTTTATTATGTCGTTGATCTCTTTGTCTAGTCCATATAAGTTAGAGTAGTGCATGATATACTCTTTTGCCTCTTTATAAGATTTTTTGTTGATCTGGCAGTTGATTTTTCTTTGATAAGTGATACGCATAAGTTCACCAATCTTTTCATGTCTTGAACTCAATTTCATTAGCACTCCTAAGTGCTTTTCAATACTTTTAATATCACCTTTAAGGGCAAATATTTCACAATTACCAACTCTTTTTTTCCATAACTTTTCTAAATGAATTGCTAACTCAACATTGTGCAAGTTTTGATTGCTATCGAGTAGTTCATAACAAAGAAAATAGTCTCCTGCATCGTAAGCATCTTGTAACTGTTGCACATCCTCACACTCTTGATGCAACTCTATCGCCTGTTTTTCATATTTTGGATTTGTTTTTAGTTTTTCGATTAAAACTTTTGCTAATTGAATATTGCCTACTTGGATTAAATCTTTTGTCTCCTGTAGATTGTCATTTAGTTCATGATTTAAAGCTTTGTAATAATCAAGATGAGCAAATTCTTCATTTACCTTCGTGAGTAGTGTGACTTTTTCAAACTCTTTGTTGTCGATAGCTTTTAAAAAATTTATCAATTCCCTGTTTTTATGAAGTAAAAATTTAATAAGTGGTTTTTTGGATGAAATAGTCATATATTCACTTAGGATAACTCTAGCTGACTCAGTATTGTTAAGAAGAATCTCTTTTTCAGCATCTAAAAAACTTTTTTTCCAAAATTTTTCCATACTCTTGTACTCAATAGTATGCTTTAAAGCTGGATATTTTTCACACATGGAGTATGCTAGTGGATAGTTTTGCTGATGAAAATAATATTGAAACTTTTTATAATGTTTAAATGCAGAAAAGATTAAGTCAATATCATCTTTTTTAGATGGTATTGATTTTAACATTGTTGCTACTTCTTTAGCTGTGCTTTCATCATCATTTATCAGATAGTTGATTATCTTTATCATGTACTTATTATATTTTTCTCCAAGTTCATGATACTCTTTGGAAGCTTTTAGCATTGGTGCTTTCATGATAAGTTTATAAGCCTCTATAATCCTATCATTATCTATTAAAGATTTTAAAGTTTTTGTGTTGATAAGCTCTACACTCATGACAGAATAATCTTTTAAAATTGCCAATATGTTCTCTTTATCCTTTAAAATAATTGTCTGGATACTGTGAGAAAAACTTATATATTTATCGTTCACAACCTTTAAAAGTTTGATATTTATAAGTGAGATAAAACTTTTGTTAGAACTAACTAAAATATAATCTTTGTTAGGCATACTTATGATATTCCGTATCTTTATAAAAGGCGTATTCATGCGTTTTATTTTACTAATATCTTGAAGAGAAATTATCTCTAAAACACCATCTTCATTACCACTAATAAGCGTGTTTTTGTCTATAAAACATAAAGATTTTATTTTCACCCTTGAGCGTGTGATTACTTGTTTGTTAGCTCTTGTATGTAGGTTGATAACATTAATACTACCTCCATAACCACTACAAGCAAGATACTCATCAAAAAAGGCAAAAGCACTTACAAAATTATCTTTAATCTTTAAAATTTGCTCACCTGGAAAATAATAGGGAAAGGAGCATAGTCTGGAGATAGGCTTCTCACTGTTGTATCTATACTGTAAGACTCTTCCTTTGTTAGTGCCTACTATGAGATAAGTGGATGATGGGTCAAAACTAATAATATCGATCTTTGGGTCGTCCACAGTTATGGTTTTAGTGACTTTTCGTGTTTGAAGATGTAAAATCTCAATACGATTTGATTTTACAATTGCGATAAATTTTGCATCCCTAGAGAATGCAGTAAGTGTTGTTCCCTCATTTATTTGCTCAGGCAATATGTTGGATACTGTTTTGCATCTTTCTTTTTCTAAAGTTAATATGCCACTCTGTGAAGTTGCCACTGCAATCGTGTCATTTTCACAAACCTGCATGGCAATTATTTCAGAATAGGCTTTAAAGCATTGTGTTATCTTTGGCATAAAATAAATATACTACTTTACTGAACTTGTTTTAGCATAATAGAGGCATTAATATCAACTCTATCTCTTACAGTAAAGAAAAGTAGTGAAGGAGGCTCCATGCCATAATCGCTTACTTTAACACTAAAATTTGCATTTATTGATACGCTACCATCATTTTTAGTGATTGTGCTGTTAATATCTATCGGTTTTTGAACACCATGCATATTTAAAGTAGCACTTATAAGGTACTGCTTGTTTTGTGGTGTTACTTTGTTGATACTAAGTGATATGTCGGAGTATTTTTTCATGTTAAACATCTCTTGCATATGCTCATCTCTACCATCATTTGAAGATTTAAAATCTATAATATTAAAGGATAGCTTTCCTTTTAGAGAATCTATACTATCATCTTGCATAGACAAATCTGCTTTTATGTTTTTAACAGATGGGTCAATAGATGAGTCTCCAAAAACTTTTGTATGTGCTTGAATAACTCCACTTTCAAAACTTAAATTAGCTCCAAATAGCACCAAGGGCAAAACTAGTAATAATACAACTTTTCTAAACATGAGACAACTCCTTTTTGAAATTTAACTTTTTAATTATACCATAAGAAATTAGTATAAAAATTATTATAGGATTATATTGCGTTAATCCTTGTAATGCAAACATTAAACCTGCTCCTGATGCCATCCAACCTATTAAAACCATAAAAAGACTTATATCTTTTAATGATTTCACCTTGATAAGACTCTGTAAAATCACAACATTATAATATGATATTACAAAAGGATAGACTATACTAAGTAAAAGTGCTTCATGCATAAAATAAAATAGATAAGAAGTTATAAAAAGCAGACTAATAAAAAGTGCTTTTAGTGATTTATCTACTCTTATGCCTATGGCAACAGCAACACCTAAAAGATGAAAAAGAATAATCTCAGTGCTATAACCACCTCTCCAGATAGCCATCATATCATCTCTTGAAAGTGTTTCAAAGAGTGATGAATCTAAAAACACCCAGATAACCATCAGATAAAGAGGATAGGAGTGAAACTTACTAAACATAAGCATTTCTGAAGTGATTTTTTTTCTTTGTAAAAATATATAACCAAGTATAGCGGCAAAACTTAATGAGAGTCCAAGTATCTCTCTGCCCATAGGGTTAGTGTTAAAAAGTAGTGTAGAAAAGCTGTATGAAAGCCCAAGAGAAATGCCCAAATCAACAATAGTAGCTTTTTTTAGCGTTTGTATGATGATAGGGGAGATACCACCTACGCTTAAACCAAGTAAAAAGAGCAGTGCAGGGTTGAACTCTGGGTAAAAAAGCGTTGTAAATATCTGTAATGAGAGTAAAACGATAGCCTTTTGTTCTATTTTAAAAGGTATGTAAACACTAAAATATGTTCCAATAATACCACCTACAGGAAGATAAATAATTGAGAAAATATC
>JALTUB010000142.1 GCA_027047745.1 Sulfurimonas sp. | reverse complement strand
TTAAACAAAGGGACAAGTTCTACATTTGAAGTTTATTTTCCAAATGATGTTCAAAATGGAACAATTTCTATAACTGATGGAAATGGGGACACTGTAAAAACATTAGATGTCGGTACAAATCCAAAAGGTGTATATAAATTTACTTGGGATGGAACTGATGCTAACGGTGGAGCAGCCAAGAGTGGTGTTTATCATGTTAATGCTGATTATACCGATTCAAAAGGTAAGAGCTTAAAAACAAGACTCGGTGCTTACCCCATAGAAGCAGTCAGATTTGATAAAGGGAATGCTTTAGTAAAAGTAGGTTCAAGTTATGTTCCTCTTAGCAAGATAAAAGAAGTATATTAATATTTCTTTATTGAAGGATAGATTATTATGATGACTCAAGCTTTTTACACTGGTATATCTGGACTTAAAACAAATTCTACAGGTATAGATGTTGTTTCAGATAATTTGTCAAATATCAGTACTGTTGGATTTCGTGCCTATAACGCAGAATTTTCATCGTTATTTGAAAAAAGTATGAATACAAACTCAGGTGGAAGTAGTGTTAACAGTAGTGTGGGTATTGGAAGTAGAGTAAATGCGACGACAATGTCACAAAAGAATGGTTCACTACAACTATCAGATAGAAGTACCGACCTTGCTATAAATGGTAATGGCTGGTTTGGGGTTCAAGGTAATGATAAACCAATCTATACCCGTGATGGAACTTTTAATATTGACGCTAATGCCGACCTTGTAACTCTTGATGGGTTTCATGTTCTTGGAACACTTGGTGGCAATATTAGTGCTGATAATATCTTGACAAAGACTTTAAATAAAGTACCATTGGGTAGTGTTTCTTCGCAAGAAAAACTTAGATTTCCAAAAACTTTAAAATATCCTCCAGTACCTACAAGCAAGGCAAAGTTTTTTGCAAATGTTGGTGTTGACCCTATAGCAAGAACGATTAGTGCAAGTGTTATAGATGGTAAGAGTGATAAAAACGAGTTGCGATTAGAGTTTACTAAAGATGCTGTTCAAAATCCACCTGGTAGTCAATGGAGTGTTAAAGCGACAACACAAACACTCGATGGTAAAACTATCTATGATACTAAACTTGGTAGTGTGACTTTTGATTCTGCTGGAGCATTAACTTCAAGTACCTTAACTACGATAGATAACAATGGTAGTCCTGTAGCAATGGACTTAGGTAGTGGATATGATGGAATAGTTTCGATAAATCGTCCTGTAGTTTCTGGTTCTTCTTTAGCAGATGGAACTATTGGTGGGGATTTGAGAGGTTATGCGATAAATAAAAACGCAGAAGTCATCGCAACCTTTACCAATGGAAAACAGAGTAGTGTTGGTAAAATCGCACTATTTCACTTTAGAAATGAGCAAGGCTTAGAGCGTCTAAATGGTACAAGGTTTCAAGAATCTTCAAATAGTGGTAACCCAATGTTCTTTAAAGATACAAATGGACAAAATATAAATGGGGCTAATGTTGTTAACTTTAAAACAGAAGGCTCAAACTATGACATGGCGAGTGGTTTGACAGAGCTTATAATCTTGCAAAGAGCTTACGACGCAAATTCAAAATCAATCACAACAGCTGATCAAATGATACAAAAAGCTCTTAAAATGTAGTGTTTAAAAGTTGGAACACTAAATGCTATATATTTTTTAATAACCTATCTTTTACAGATAGATACATAAAGGATTTATCATGTTAAAATCACTTTTCTCCGGTGTAGCTGGACTTCAATCGCATCAAGTTGCTATGGATATAGAAAGTAATAATATAGCAAATGTTAA
>JALTUB010000141.1 GCA_027047745.1 Sulfurimonas sp. | reverse complement strand
CCGGTATCGGTTTTGCCGATTCCAATGCCATGGACCCCCGTTTTGGAGCACCCATGGTTAACCACGATACTACCTTCGAGGTTTATTTACAAGTGAGTGATGGAAAGCTCTTTTCCGAACCGGATACGGCTTACATTCACGTACTCAATATTAATGCGGTTCCTGTTGCTGTTTTGACGCAACATACAGCTCCGGTAAACGATGGCGACACCGTTTACCTTGATGGTTCCGGTTCTTACGACAACGATGGCGATTCGTTGCGCTTTAACTGGTCAGGGCCTAATAGTGTCTATCTCAGTAAAGAGGGAGACTCTGCCTGGTTTATCGCTCCCATTGTACAGAAAAGCACATCTTTCGTCTTTTCACTTATCGTGAATGATGGAAATACAAATTCACAACCTGCTTTTGATACCGTTTGGGTCAATCATGTAAACCACGCTCCTGTGGCTCAGGCGGGTTATCCCATCGAAATGTTTGAAGGTGATTCCTCTTACTTGTACGGTTCACTTTCCTACGATTATGATGGCGACAGCCTCTCTTATTCCTGGCAGGTACCTGCCGGGTTCTGGATACAGGATTCCACGCAACCCGATACACGTTTTTCGGCGCCTCAGGTAACACACGATACTACCTTTAACCTTGTTCTGAAAGTGTTTGATGGACAACTATGGTCTGCTCCCGACACTTGTAAAGTAACCGTGAAAAATAAGAACCATGCCCCGGTGGCGAAAATTGTTTCCACTGCCCAGACTTTTTACGGCGTCATCATGAACGAAGGTGACACGTTGTGGATTGATGGCAGCCCGTCTTATGACCCGGATGGGGACTCCATTACCTACGACTGGGCCCTTCCCAAAGCGTTCCGGTTTTTCCATTACGATTCGGTAAAAGTGATGGTCATTGCCCCTGCTGTTACCCAAACCACCTCTTTCGATGCTTCCTTGTTTGTGAAAGACCCGGGACAGTTACGTTCGCACGACGACTTTATTATTCAGGTACGCAATGTAAACCATGCGCCCGTTGCCGATGCCGGCAAGCCATTCAATGTCCTTTCGGGAAAAACCGGCCGGCTGAACGGCTCGGGTTCAGGCGACCCGGATGGCGATTCCCTGCGCTTTACCTGGATAGTTCCGGCGGGTATCACGCTGAGTGATGTCCATGCCGAAAGGCCTTCTTTCACTGCACCGGAAGTTACATCCAATGAGGTACTTACTTTCTCTCTTGTGGTAAGCGATGGCAATTTACTGTCCGATACTGCAATGGTAGAAGTAACTGTAGAACCCATTGCTGCTACCATGAGCGTAACAGCTACCCTTAGCGGTGATACCATAGCTTATCGAAGCCGTCATATTACCCTTTACTGGAAAAATGATAATGGACAGTGGGTTATGGAAAACATCCTTTCATACAACGAAAACGGCGAGACTTATTATGCCGTATGGCAGGGCTACTGGATGATTACTGTGGATCCGGTGGGCGACAGTGCCGGTTTTGTTTCCACCTTTAGCGGTGATGTGGCCTGGTGGGCCGAAAGCAATGATGTTTTCATTACTGGCGGAACAGAAACGCACGTCAATATACATTGTATTGCCACCGGCGGTAACCTGACGGGCGATGGCATGATCAATGGTTACATCCAGCGGGATACCACAACGGCAGGCATAACCCGCAGTTCCATTACACATGTGGACAACGGGACATCGGGCGATGTGCCGGCTGCAGGGGTAACCGTCTATCTCTATCGTTCTTCGGATGACCTGCTTCTTGCTTCTGCGCTGACGGACAATGATGGCCTGTATGTATTTAACAACCT
>JALTUB010000140.1 GCA_027047745.1 Sulfurimonas sp. | reverse complement strand
GGCATAAGCTCTTTTTCATCATCTGTTATAAAAACACGGTTGATGTAAAGTTTGATGCCTGTTTGATAATCAACTCTGTATAAATCCATCGGTGCTTTACTTGGGATGTAAAAAAGTGTAGTGTACTCGATAGCACCCTCTGCTTTGTTATGCATCCAAGTTAATGGTTCTTCTGAAGAGTGAGCTATAGAGCTATAAAAATCTTTATATTCATCATCAGTTACATCTTTTTTTGCCATAGTCCAAAGTGCGTTTGCTCTATTGATCTGTTCATTTTCTATCTCTGTTTTTGATGGTTCTAACTCTTCTTTACCCTCATCATCCATAACAGCAGGGATATGCTTCTCTTTGTCCATAAAGATTGGGAAAGGAATATGGTTAGAGTATTTTTTAACAATAGAGTCAATACGATGTACTTCTAAAAATTCATCTTCATCATCTTTTAGATACATGACAATCTGAGTTCCAAAACCATCCATAGTTGTATTTTCTATGTCAAATTCACCATCACCAGCACTTGTCCATAGATAAGCTTGGGTCTCACCTGCTTTTTTTGTTGTAACTTCTACTTTGTCAGCAACCATAAAACAAGCGTAAAATCCAACACCAAACTGACCGATAAGGTTAGAATCTTCTTTTTGATCCCCTGAAAGATTTTCTAAGAACGCTTTCGTGCCTGATTTTGCGATAGTTCCAAGATTGTTCATCAAGTCTTCTTCGTTCATACCGATACCAGAATCTTTGATTGTTAAAGTTTTAGCTTCTTTATTTGCAATAATGTCGATTCTAGGGTTAAACGAGATGTCTTTATACTTTTCATCTGTTAAAACTAGCATGTTTAGTTTGTCAAGTGCATCCGAACCATTTGATACTAACTCTCTGATAAAAATTTCTTTGTTTGAATATAATGAGTGAATCATTAACTGTAACATTTGATTTGCTTCTGTTTGAAACTGATGTTTTGCCATCTATAAATCCTTTTATGATTAAATTTATCGTATTTTAGCAAAAAAAAGTTAATAGTTGTATAAAATATCAACTTAGTTTAGTTAAAGTGACTAAAGTAAGTTTAGTCACTTTTTAACTTAAGAATAAAAAACAGAATATTTGTTATACTTTTCCAATGCAAACAGATTTTATAGAACAGATAGAACCGACACCAAAGTTATATACAAAAAAGTGCAAGTTGGCTGCTTTTGTACTAAGAGTATTTTTACAGTTTGGTACAGCTATTATTGCCCTTTTTATGTGGTATTTGTATGATTATTTTGTGTCAATCGCCGCACTCTTATTGTCTTTTATAGTTATAGGTATCATTCGTTCTAAACTAAGAAATAGTGTTATTCCAGCAACTCAAAGAGAATATCAATATAATGATCAAGGCATAGCTCAGTGGTATATCGCTAAAGAGTTGTGTTTTGGTATAGATAAATGATAAGACTCTTTTTTTTAATTTTAATCAATCTAAATCTATATGCTATAAACATAGATAGCAATACTTCAGGTGTAGATATTCTCTCTAAGTCTTATATATATGTTGATAAATACAATATACCTGATAAAACAGGTATCTTAGATAAAGAGTTTAAAGCTTATCACAAAGATGCAATAAGCCTTGGATATGTAGATATGAGTGCCCTTTGGATAAGATTTACACTGAAAAACATTGAAAATAAACCAATCACAAAATTACTAGAGTATGACAATCAAGAAGTTGAAGATATATACTTTTATGATGGTTTGAAAAAAGTTGTTGATGGTCAATTTCATATGAAAAAGGATAGGTTTAGTATAAATCCTATCTTTAAAATAACTCTTAAAGCCCATGA
>JALTUB010000139.1 GCA_027047745.1 Sulfurimonas sp. | reverse complement strand
TTTATCATCTTACCACTAACAGCCTTTTTTGTTTTATCAAACTTAGACTTAGAACCGATGATAAAAGGTATAGTTTTCATAGAACTCATGATGCCCTTAGCCGTCGCAAATGTAAATCTAGCTTCACTGTACGACTGCAAACCAAAGCTAGTAACAGCCCTAGTATTTTTATCTTCTTTTTTATTTTTAGGGGTCATTTTTGTAGGAGTTAAGGTTTTAGAGTTTTTGTAGAACAAAAGATAGCTTATCATGAGCAAGTTCACGAATCCAATCGTTGAACTTGATGTCATTTTTCATACAATAATCTGCAAAAAATTTTAGCTCTTTTGGAGTTAGCATAAGCTCAACTTCTACAAGTTTTTGGTTTTCACTTTTTAACTCTTCTATACTTTTATACTCTCTCATGATGAACAACTTAGTTTGATATTTTTCGCTTTTATTGGAGTTGGTTTGTTTAGATACTCCAACTCCTCATGCTCATCAAATGGAGACAAAGCAACTTTTAGTAAATCATCTATCATTTGAAAATTATGTTCCTTTGCATCATTTATCGCTTCTTGCAAGATATGATTTTTAAGGATATATTTTGCATTTACTTTAAGCATTTTTTCTTCTCTCTCCCTTTGCGAAAGGCTCTCTTTTTCTAAGCGTTTGTCATAAGTCTCTAGCCACTCTTTAAGTGGCTGTTGAAAAACTGCCATCTCTAAAATCGAGCTTTTGTCTCCATCATATCTTGAGAGTTTTCTAAAAAATGCAGTGAAATCAATAGTTGCACTCTCTAATGCACCTAACATCCATTTTAGCAAATCTATATCAGCTTCATGATGCGTAAATAAACCCATTTTTTGATACATCAAAGATAGATACTCACTCTCATAAGTAGCACCAAACTCTTCATCTAGCACTTCTAAAGCATCTTCATAATTAACAATCGGTGAGAGTGCCTTAGCCAACTGAGATAGATTCCAATGTGCGATACCAGGTTGGTTTTTAAAACTATATCGCCCCTCTGCATCTGTATGATTACAAACATAACCTGACTCATAATCATCCAAAAATGCAAAAGGACCATAGTCGATGGTTCGTCCATCTATGGACATGTTGTCCGTATTCATGACTCCATGGTTAAAGCCGTAACATTGCCATCTTGAAAGAGTTTTAGCTGTGTTTTTTATGATTTGTTTGTACATTTCTAAGTAAAGGTTTTCTCTGCCCTTTAAATGTGCAAAGGACTCTTCTATCACATAATCAGCAAGTGCTTGCAGTTTTGCATGTTCGCCTTTAGCATTAAAATACTCAAAAGTTCCAAATCGCACCCAAGTTGGTGATAAACGCAGTACAATAGCACCCTTTTCCCATTGCTCACGAGCTACATCAGTGTCACTTCCTATGAGCGCTAAAGCGCGAGAAGTTTCTATGCCTAAACCATGCATGGCTTCACTCATGAGATACTCTCTTATGCTTGAACGAAGAACAGCACGACCATCTCCCTGACGCGAGTAGAGTGTTAGTCCTGAGCCTTTTAGTTGTAGATTTTGTCCATTTACTTTGCCTAAGTTGATAGCTCTACCATCGCCTAAACGAGGAACAAAATAACCAAACTGATGTCCAGCATAGCACATGGAAAAAGTTTTTGAGCCTTTGAGTTTTTCTGCCCCATTAACAATATCTAAAAGTTTTTCATCGAGTTTTATATCTTCATCAACTCCTAAAAGTTTTGCAGCATCATTTGACACTGAGATAAGAAAAGGTTCTGCCAATGGAGTAGGTTCAACCTCATCAAAAAAAAGAGGTTCAAGGTCTAAGTAGGGAGTAGTTAGTTTTAGGTCTGAAAATTTCATA
>JALTUB010000138.1 GCA_027047745.1 Sulfurimonas sp. | reverse complement strand
ATGTTGCTAAAGAAGTTAAAATAGATAAGAGTGGATATAGAGTTATCACAAATATCGGTAAAGACGGTGGGCAAGAGGTAAAACACCTCCATTTTCATATACTTGGTGGAGCAAAACTAAAATGGGAACATTTTAGTGATTCTGACACTCAAGGGCATTTTTAGAGACTATAGTCCACTACCTTTGTTTTTAAAGTAACTTCTCGTATAAACTCAAGAACTTTTAGATGCTCAGGATGAGTAGCGTAAGTTTTAAGGTCTTCTTTACTCTCAAACTTTGAGTAAAGAGACAAGTCAAAAGCTCTCTGGCTTCTGTTAAAATCAACCCCAACTTCCATTGATTGTAAAACATCTATTTTTTCTAACAAATCATTAAGTTTTTGCTCAACTATTTTTATATTTTCTTCTATTTTTTCTTCTTTAAATTTAAACATTACTATGTGTACTATCATTTTTATACCTTTTTACTGCACTATTAGACTCAAAATATATACATTTTCAACTTGCCCATCACTTAGCATAGAATTAAGTTTATCTTTTATTTGCTTACAAACTTTATCTTGCTCTATATCTATAGATATAGTTTCTGCTTTTTGATTGCTTAAGATTTTTATTATTTCATCCCGTATTACAGCATTTTTTGCATTTAATTCATTGGCTAAGAGTTTACTATCAAGTTCCAAAGTAAGTGTTGTTTTGAGATAAACATCTTTTCCATCTGCTGTTTTTAAATTAACAGTAAATGGGTCTAATGGATACAAAGGTCCTATTTGTGCCAATTTTTCATCAGCGAAATTAGTTTTCTTTTGAACTGTACTCACATGTAGTTGTGTAAGACTATCATTGTTCATGTATATATAAATCGCAACACCACTACCACCAATAAGTATAAAAAGTAATAAGACTATAATAATAATTAAAATCTTATTAGATTTACTTTGAGCCATTACCTCTCCCCTCTCAACTTCTGAAACTATTTACTATGACTAATGTTGTTTGTTTGTAGCATCTTTTAAATGTTTTGCAAACAATGATTTAAAATCACCTTTAACTTTATCATACAATTTTACGACTTTATTTTCACCATTTATTTCTGTTTGTATATTTTTTATCTCTTTTTGCAACATTTTGTAATCTGATTCATGTTTTTTCGTATATCCTAAAAGCACTGCTTTTTCAAGTTCATCTCCTGCTTTTGTCAATAGTTTTGTAGCTTCTTTTTTATGAGATTTATCTACACTCGATGCTTCCATCACCAAATCTTGTGCAGTGATAAGAGGAATTGGAATAGTTACTGTTTGTATTACAACACCATTTAATGCTGTTGCTAAAGTTTTAAAAGCATTCTCAGATTTTCCATTTTTTAGCTCTTTTAATGCTGCTTTTGTAGCAATAGGATACATTCCCATAGGTAAGTATTCTGTTCTCATTTGCATCTCATCTTGTAAAGGAAGTATCATCTCTCGTGCTGCTTGAGTGTCATTATCATTCAATAAATCTTTTACAGTTTTTAAAATATGTTTTAATTTTTTTGCATCACCTGTAAAATCATAAATCTTTGTTTCATCTGCTATAGGAACTAATGCTAGTTTAGAATTTTGTTTTAATGCTGTATCAAATAATTTTGTTGCTTTTTGCAATGCTTCTCTTGCACTCTTTGTATTATTTTGATGCAATGCTCTCAGTGCTATGACACTCTGCTTTAAAGCCTCTGTAATCTCTTTTGGTACTTTTTTTAAGCTATGTTTATGTTGTAAAGCTACTTGATTGACAACTTTTTTCAATCTTTGAAGATCATCTTTTTGTGCTTGTGTTGCAAATTTACTTATATCTTGTTTCGCTTG